>CAZKCT010000001.1:0-4937 GCA_964551545.1 uncultured Piscirickettsiaceae bacterium
GGTGGCTGTGTTGCCAGTCAGGAGGGAGAGGCAATCCGTAGTCGTGCCCCCTTTGTCGATCTGGTCTTTGGGCCGCAGACCCTGCATCGTCTGCCGGAGATGGTTGATGCCGCCAGTGGTGAACAGCGGGCGGTAGTGGACGTCTCCTTCCCCGAGATCGAGAAGTTTGATCGCCTGCCAGAGCCGCAGGCTAGTGGGGTGACGGCCCATGTCAGCATCATGGAAGGGTGCAGCAAGTACTGTACTTTCTGTGTCGTACCGTACACCAGAGGAGAGGAGGTGAGCCGCCCGTTTGATGATGTGATTGCCGAGGTGGCGGGGCTGGTGGCCCAGGGAGTGAAGGAGATTTCGCTGTTGGGACAGAACGTCAACGCCTATCGGGGAGAGATGGAGGATAGTGAGATTGCCGATCTGGCGACACTGATCCACTTTGTCGCGGCGATGGATGGGGTGGGGCGGATCCGTTACACCACCTCGCACCCGATGGAGATGAATGAAGCGCTGATTGAGGCCTATGGTGAGGTGCCGCAGCTGGTGAGCCATCTCCATCTGCCGGTGCAGGCGGGGTCGGACCATATTTTGAAGATGATGAAGCGCAACCACAGTGTCGATGAGTATCGCGAGATCATCCGCAAGTTGCGAGAGCAGCGCCCAGATCTAAGTCTCTCTTCTGACTTTATCATCGGTTTTCCAGGGGAGACCGAAGAGGACTTCATGGCAACGATGGATCTGATTGCGGAGCTCCGTTTTGACCGCTCCTTCAGCTTTATCTACAGTCCACGCCCCGGTACCCCGGCAGCTGACCTGCCGGATGATGTGCCTCACGAGGTTAAACAACAAAGACTTGCACGTCTTCAAGAGCGGTTAAACCAGATTGCGATGGAGATCAGCCGGGAGATGGTGGGTACGGTGCAGCGGGTGTTGGTTGAAGGGCCAGCGCGCAAGGCGCCTGGTACTCAGGTGGCGGGGCGTACCGAGAACAATCGGGTGGTCAATTTTGATGGGTCGCTGTTACTGACGGGCCACTTTGTCGATGTGATGATCACCGAGGCGCTGCCTAACTCTCTGCGCGGCGAGCGGGTGAAGGGATGAAGACGACCGAGTTTGAGTTGGATCCGGCAGACAGTGAGCGGCAGTTGATGCTCTGTGGTGAGGCCGATGCCCACCTGCAGCTGATCGAGAGCCGTCTTGGGGTAGAGGTTCACTATCGTGGCAACCATTTTCAGGTCAGCGGTGATGAGTTATCAACCGCTGCAGCAGAGCGACTGATTGAGGTTCTCTACCAGCAAACCGAATTGGGAGAAGTGACTGCCAGTGATCTTCATCTACTGTTGAAAGAGGAGCAGATGAACCGTCAGACAGAAGAGGATACGGAAGAGGCCGAGGCAGTACGCTCCATTCCCGAGGTAACGATCAAGACCCGCCACAAGGTGATTCGTCCGCGTGGCCCGCGTCAGCGCCGCTATATGCATCAGATTGTCACCCATGATCTCTGTTTTGGTATTGGCCCGGCGGGGACCGGTAAGAGTTATCTGGCTGTTGCTAGTGCAGTCGATGCACTGCAGCGTGAGGAGGTGAAGCGACTGGTATTGGTGCGCCCGGCCGTGGAGGCGGGAGAGAAGCTTGGCTTTCTGCCGGGGGATATGGCCGACAAGATCGATCCCTATCTGCGCCCGCTCTACGATGCCCTCTATGAGATGCTCGGTTTTGAGAAGGTGAGCAAGCTCATCGATCGCAATGTGATTGAGGTGGCACCACTCGCTTTTATGCGTGGCCGTACTCTGAATGATGCCTTTGTGATTCTCGATGAGGCGCAGAACACCACCGTCGAGCAGATGAAGATGTTCCTGACCCGGATTGGTTTTGGCTCCACAGCGGTCGTTACCGGAGATATTACACAGGTTGACCTGCCACGCCACACCCAGTCTGGGCTGCGTAATGCGATTGAGGTGCTGCAGGAGGTGGAAGAGGTCGGCTTTACCTTCTTCCAGTCAGTCGACGTGGTGCGCCATCCACTGGTACAGCGCATTGTGCAGGCCTATGAGGCGCAGGAGTCGCCATGAATCTGGTGCTGCAGCAGGTGACCGAGGTGGATGGTCTGCCATCGTTGTCCCAATTTGAGCAGTGGGCCGGAGGCGCGCTGAAGGCGATGGGGATGACTGCATCCAGAGAGCTGGTGGTGCGTGTGGTGGATGAGGCGGAGAGTGCAGAACTGAACCACACCTATCGCCAGAAGCAGGGGCCAACCAATGTGCTCTCCTTTCTATTCGAGGTGCCGCCCGGACTCCTTGCAGAGGAGATGCCGCTGGGGGATCTGGTGATCTGTGCGCCGGTGATCGTACGAGAGGCCGTTGAGCAGGGAAAGGATGCCGTTGCGCACTGGGCCCATATGGTGGTTCATGGGGTGCTGCATCTGTTGGGAATGGACCACATTGAGCCGCAGCAGGCCGAGGCGATGGAGACGAAAGAGATCGAAATCCTCTCTTCACTTGGTTTTGCTGATCCCTATGCGTAAACTATCCATCCGACTGACCGTTAATCCCCTTTCATGAACAGTAAAGATCGACCGACCATCGGTTCCTGGCTGAAATCCCTCTTCTCGATGGATCAGCAGCAGGGGCCGGCCAATAAAGAACAACTGATTGAGATCCTTCGTGCGGCCCACTGGCGGCAAATTCTGGATGGCGACAGTCTGGCTATGTTGGAGGGGGCGCTGCAATTTTCCGAGATGCAGGCGCGTGACATCATGATTCCCCGCTCGCAGATGGTGGTGGTGGGGCTGGAGGACTCTCCAGAGGAGTTTCTACCGGTCGTCATCAAGTCTGCACATTCCCGCTTTCCTGTTATTGGCGATAGTCGCGATGAGGTGGTTGGGATTCTGCTGGCCAAGGATGTCCTCCACTGGCGTCCAGTGGGTCGCCCGCGAGACGAATGGCGCGAGGAGGAGCGGCGCTTCAATCTACGGGACAACCTGCGTCCTGCGGTCTTTATTCCAGAGAGCAAGCGACTGAATGTGCTGCTCAAGGAGTTCCGCTCCAGTCGTAACCATATTGCCGTTGTGGTGGATGAGTATGGCGGGGTAGCCGGGATGGTGACCATCGAGGATGTGCTGGAGCAGATCGTCGGTGATATTGAGGATGAGCATGATCTCGAAGAGGGGCTGATTCATCGCCACACGGCAGTGCGCCATACGGTCAAGGCGGTCACGACCATCGAGGAGTTTAATGACTACTTCTCCGCTACGCTGGAGGCACGTAACGCCGATACCATTGGTGGGCTGGTGATCCGTACGCTGGGTCATCTTCCGGTACGTGGTGAGAGTGTCGAGATTGACCGCTTCCGCTTCAAGGTGCTGCGTGCCGATAATCGTCGCATCTATCTACTGCAGGTCAACGTACTGCCACAGGATGAGCCGCAACAAGATGGATCAGAGGACGCTACGCGGGACGAATAGTCTGGCCTGGTTGACCGCCCTGCTGTCGGGCGGAGTATTGCCACTCGCCTTTGCACCCTTTGAGCTGTTCTGGATCGCGCCTCTGTCGCTGGCCTCGCTTTTTCATCTGTTGCTGAAAAGTAAAACTCTGCGCCACGCGCTGGCGACCGGGTGGTGGTTCGGAGTTGGCCTGTTCGGGGTTGGGGCGAGTTGGGTGCAGGTCAGCATTCAGCAGTTTGGTGGTGTCAACCTGCCGGTCTCCCTGTTGATGACGTTGTTATTCGTGATGGCGATGGCGCTCTTTATTGCCGGATTTGGTGGACTCTTCTTCCTCTTTTTGAAGAAAAAGGGAGGGCGCTGGAGGCTGTTGCTGCTAGCGCCACTGCTTTGGGTCCTGATGGAGTGGGTGCGCAGTACAGTACTGGGCGGATTCCCGTGGCTGTTGTTGGGTCATACTGCACCAGGGACCTTCTATCGGGGGTTGGCACCACTGGTTGGGACGGCTGGCGTCTCTCTCTACCTGTCGCTGATTGCTGCGACTCTGTTACAGCTGTTGCGAGAGAAAAAGGTCAACCGCTGGCTGATGGGGTGGACTGTGGTGCTGCTCGCTGGCGGATGGGGGA
Source organism: uncultured Piscirickettsiaceae bacterium (assembly GCA_964551545.1). Taxonomy (GTDB): domain Bacteria; phylum Pseudomonadota; class Gammaproteobacteria; genus Thiopontia. The sequence continues at coordinate 4,057 of CAZKCT010000001.1, forward strand.
GTGATCAATTGCAGTGGGGCAAACCAGTTGGGGAGCCACTATCGGTTGCAATGGTGCAGGGGAATATTGCACAAGAGGAGAAGTGGCTGCCGGAGAATCGGCACAGAATCGAGCAGCTCTACCGCACTGCAACGGAGCAATCCCAATCGACTCGTCTGGTGATCTGGCCAGAGACTGCGCTTCCCCAGTTTCGTCATCAGGCCGAGCAACGGCTGCTGCAACCGATGCATCAGCAGCTGAAGAATGGGGGGCAGACGCTGCTGGCCGGTATGCCCATTCGGCAGCGGGAGGGTGATCGTTACTTCAATGGAATGGTTGCGTTGGGAGCTGATGAAGGGGAGTACCACAAGCGTCATCTGGTTCCTTTCGGGGAGTACCTTCCGATGCGGGAGTGGCTGGGACCGCTGCTGGAGTGGATCAAAATCCCGATGGCAGACTTTAGTGCGGGGGAGTCGTGGCAGTCGCCATTGAGAGTGGCTGGGCAGCGAATTGCACCGACTATCTGTTATGAGATTGCCTATCCTGAGTTGGCCCTCTCTCCGCTTCCAGAGGCGATGCTGTTGGTGACCATCAGCAATGATGGCTGGTTTGGAGACTCTCTGGCACCCCATCAACATCTGCAAATTGCACGGATGCGGGCACTGGAGTCGGCGCGCCCTCTGTTGAGAGCAACCAATACCGGGATTACAGCGGTAGTGGGTGCCGATGGGGAGATTGTTGAGCAAATTCCTCGGGGTGAATTTGGAGTCCTGCGGACTACGGTACAGCCGATGGCGGGGGAGACGCCTTATGTAAGGTGGATCAGTTACAATGGCCGCATGGATGACGGAGCGTAGCTCAGCCTGGTAGAGCACCACGTTCGGGACGTGGGGGTCGGAGGT
>CAZKCT010000001.1:5037-104750 GCA_964551545.1 uncultured Piscirickettsiaceae bacterium
CGGAGCGTAGCTCAGCCTGGTAGAGCACCACGTTCGGGACGTGGGGGTCGGAGGTGGACGGCAGAGTCGTCTCCCTTGCGGGATCAAATCCTCTTGATCCGACCACACTCAGGGGGGCTGGTGTCTACAACATGGTCATATTCACGGGCGCATAAAAGTGCGCCCTACAAAGGAAATACTGAAATGAGCGACGTTTTGATCACCATCTTGGGAGTTCTGCTTTTGGTTGGGGTATCCATTGCCTTTGTTTTAGCTGCTGGTAAAAACAACGACCATCGGCCTCTCAATAGCGAAGAAGATTAGGGAGGCAGAGAATGATCTCCCGCAGTTGGTTGCTAGCTTTTAATGGTTGTGATCACTCTGTGGCAACCGTACCAAGCACTATCCAGTCTATTTTTACGCAGCAATCTGATTTGGCGGTGTTTGCTGATGGCCAAATAGGCGTTGGACGGCATCCAGTAGTTTTTTGGGGATGAATGGTTTTACGATCCAGCCGGTTGCTCCGGCCTCTCGGCCCTGCTGTTTGACTGGGTTGGTTGCCTCGGTGGTGAGGGTGAGAATCGGAAGTCCGCAGTAGTCGTTCAGTTGTCGTAGCTCTTGAATCAGTTCAATGCCATTCATTTTAGGCATGTTGATATCGGTGATGACCAGATCATAGTGTTGTTCTTGGGCCATCGAGAGGGCCTCGCTGCCATCACAGGCGGCATCGACACGATAGCCTGCCCCCTCCAGCACAAACTGAAGGAGCTGGCGGATTGGTTTGGAGTCATCGGCAATCAGGATCCGGCTCATGACTCCTCCTTGGCGATGGTGACTTGGTCGCGACCATTAGACTTTGAGCGGTAGAGTGCACGGTCGGCCCGCTCGATCATCGCCTCCATGGAATCGTCTGGCTGCCAGGCGCTGATGCCGGCGCTGAGGGTGACCCGAAGTGCGGGATCGACCTCGGTATATTGCCGCATCCGACTTCGGGCAAGGATGGAACTCACCTTGTACTGCCCCTGTTCCAGAGAGTTGTTGCGTAGCAAGAGTGTGAACTCCTCGCCGCCGTAGCGATAGACGCCGTCACTTTCGCGCACCATCTGCTGGATGATCTGAGAGACGGTCCTCAGGACCTGATCCCCCATTGGATGGCCATACTGGTCATTGACCTGCTTGAAGTGGTCGATGTCGATCATGGTCAGTGTGAAAGGGGTCTCGCTTCGAGCGGAGCGCTTCAGCTCCAGCTCCAGATCATGGCGCAGTGCAGCACGGTTCTGTAGGCCGGTGAGCGGGTCGGTCAGGGCCTGTTCGCGCAGGGACTGAATCAACATGGCATTTTTCACCGGATAGACCAGGTACCTTGCCAGGTAGCGGAAAAATATTGCCGCCCACTCGTTGAGTGGCTTCTGGTCCATCAGGGTGATGGTGCCGAATTTCTCCTCGTTGAGGATCAGGTCGACGGCCTCCTGATAGCGTCCTTCGTCACCCTCAACCATCTCGGAGGGGTGACCGTTGGGTGCGCTGAGGCAAACCCCGGAATGAGGCACAAAGTCTGATAAAGTCTTTGAAAAACAGTGAAGTATCGACTTGAAGTCGAGCTTTGACTGGAGTTCTTGTGAGAGGTTCAGTTCTAGAAATTTCTCATTCAGAGCCCGCTCTTGCAGCAGCAGCTCGTTCCCGACCCCCTGTTGGCGGTGGAGTGAGTGGACAAATTCAAATTCGTTCTGTTTTAGCGCATAACCCATTTTGTTCTCTCCAAAAGACTTCTCTGGAGAGAGTTATGCAGGGATGGTGCCAACCTGCGCGATCGAGCTGTTAGAGGGTTATTCGGCCTCGACTCTGCGGAAGGTGGTTGCGCCACACTGGGGGCAGGCGGGGATCACCGCTGTTTCGTTAAATTGCAGGGTGTGGTTGCACTCGGTGCACTGTAATTTGCCCATGCCGATCACCTCTCCCTGGTGGTAGAGCTGGGCGGCGCGCGCCTCGGCATCCAGCCGTTCCAGAGCAATGCGGGTGGGATCGGAAATTTGACCTAGGAGATCGCGTAGTCGGTCCTCGACCAGAGTCTCTTCCATATGGAACCAACGCCCCAGATCTTCTCCCGTTTCGGAGAGGTAGTTGCCAGCCGCCTCCAGATCACGCTGTAGGTAGCGTCCAATCTCTTCGACCTCCTCTCGCCCCTTTTCGTCGATTTCAGAGAGTTTTTCGCGTGCCTCATCAATCAGTTTGGGGACGGTGGGTAGGTGTTCGCGCCCCTCTTGCAGCGTATCGTGTAGTGAATCACGCAGGGTGTGGTAGAGATGGATGAGGGTAGACTCTTTTGGGGGGGTCATGGTCGTACTCCTGAATGTTGGTTTATACCCTTATCGTAGCACTAATTTTTCAGAACCGTAGATTTGGAGTGGGGTAAACTTCGCGCTTTGGAAATGAGATGGAATCGGCAGTGATGGAAGAGCAGTACAACCCGCAACAGATCGAGCAGCAGGCGCAGGATTTCTGGGCTGAGAATGAGACTTTTCTGGCAAAAGAGGACCCCAATAAGGAGAAGTTCTACTGCCTTTCCATGTTTCCTTACCCCAGTGGCAAGCTCCATATGGGGCACGTCCGCAACTACACGATCGGTGATGTAATCTCCCGCTTCCAGCGTATGCAGGGAAAGAGTGTACTGCAGCCAATGGGATGGGATGCCTTTGGTCTGCCAGCGGAGAATGCGGCGATCAAGAACAAGGTGCCACCGGCAGAGTGGACCTATGCCAACATGAATGAGATGCGAGGGCAGCTGCAGCGCCTCGGCTACGGTTATGACTGGTCACGTGAGATCGCCACCTGTCGCCCCGAGTACTACCGCTGGGAGCAGTGGATGTTTACCCGCCTACTGGAGAAGGGGCTGGTCTATAAGAAGAATGCGGTGGTCAACTGGGATCCGGTGGATCAGACTGTTCTTGCTAATGAGCAGGTGGTGGATGGTTGCGGTTGGCGTTCCGGTGCGGTGGTCGAGCGACGTGAAATTCCGCAGTGGTTTATGAAGATCACCGACTATGCTGACGAACTACTGCATGGTCTTGATAAGCTCGACGGCTGGCCCGAAGCGGTACGCACCATGCAGGCCAACTGGATCGGTCGCTCTGAGGGGCTGGAGCTGCAGTTCGGTACCGAGTCTGGTGAGCCGTTAACCGTATTTACAACTCGCCCCGACACCCTGATGGGGGTCACCTATGTCGCAGTGGCGGCAGAGCATCCGCTGGCGGTTGAGGCAGCCAAGAGCAATCCAGAGCTACAGGCGTTTCTCGAAGAGTGCTCCAAGATGGAGACCTCAGAGGCGGCGATGGAGACGATGGAGAAGAAGGGGATGGCGCTCGGTACGACCGTCGCTCATCCGGTTACGGGTGAGGCAGTATCCGTTTGGGTCGCCAATTTTGTGTTGATGGGCTACGGTACTGGTGCGGTGATGGCGGTGCCAGCACATGACCAGCGTGATTGGGAGTTTGCCACCAATTATGGCGTCGAGATCAAACCAGTCATTCGTCCTGCAGATGCGGATCGTGCTGATGTGAGTGAAGCGGCCTATACAGAGAAAGGCGTGCTCTACAACTCTGCGCAGTTTGATGGGCTTGATTTCAAGGGGGCTTTTAACGCGATTGCCGATTATCTTGAAGGAGAGAGCAAGGGCGAACGCAAGGTGAACTACCGTCTGCGTGACTGGGGCGTCTCCCGTCAACGCTACTGGGGTTGCCCCATTCCGGTGGTCAACTGTCTAAGTTGTGGTGCAGTGCCGGTCCCAGAAGAGCAGCTTCCTGTTGTACTGCCGGAAGAGGTCGACTTTGATGGGGTGGGTTCACCGATCAAGAAGATGCCGGAATTTTACGAGACCAGTTGTCCCAAGTGTGGCGGTGCAGCAGAGCGTGAGACTGACACCTTTGACACCTTTATGGAGTCCTCCTGGTACTACGCCCGTTATGCCAGCCGTGATCAGGAAAATGCGATGCTGGATGGGCGCGCCAACTACTGGGCACCGGTCGATCAATACGTGGGTGGCGTAGAGCATGCAATTCTTCATCTGCTCTATGCTCGCTTCTACCACAAGCTGCTGCGTGATGAGGGGCTGGTTAACTCGGATGAACCCTTCACCAACCTGCTGACGCAAGGGATGGTGCTGAAGGATGGGGCGAAGATGTCCAAGTCCAAAGGCAATACGGTTGATCCGCAGGAGTTGATCGACCGCTATGGTGCTGATACCGTGCGCCTCTTTATCATGTTTGCGGCGCCGCCGGAGCAGTCACTGGAGTGGTCTGACTCCGGGGTAGAGGGGGCGTACCGTTTCCTCAAACGGGTATGGCGACTGGTTCATGCTCATGTGGAGGCGGGCGTGGTCTCTGCGTGCGATAGCAGTGAAGGGCTGAGTGAAGAGCAGAAAGCGATCCGTCGTGCGCTGCACCAGACCATCCAGAAGGTAGGGGATGATATTGGTCGTCGCATGACTTTCAATACTGCGATTGCAGCGGTGATGGAGTTGACCAACCGCCTCTCTAAATTCGAAGATGACTCTGAGCAGGGGCGTGCAGTCATGCAGGAGGCGCTGGAGGCGATGGCATTGATGCTCTCTCCCATGGTGCCCCACCTCTCGCATCAACTCTGGTCCGCACTTGGACAGCAGGGTGCTGTGGTGGATGTGGCGTGGCCCGCGTTTGATGAGTCTGCGCTGGTGAAAGAGAGCCAGACCATGGTGGTCCAGGTCAATGGTAAGCTGCGCGCCAAGCTGGAGGTTGCCGTCAATGCCGCCAAGGATGAGGTGGAGACGCAGGCGCTGAATGATGAAAATGTGCAGCGTTTTATTGAGGGCAAACAGCTAGTTAAGGTCATTGTAGTGCCCGGTAAGCTGGTCAACCTTGTGGTAAAGTAGTCCCATTCATCAATTCAGGTATAGATTTATGAAAAGCATCAAGACGACTCTCCTCACCGCTCTGCTGACATTGACCCTGTTGCAAGGGTGCGGATTCCATCTGCGTGGTGTCGTGCAATTGCCAGAGATGATGGGGGCAACCTGGGTGAGTGGCTCTGGTGTCTCCACTGATCTACTGGATGCAGTGAAAGCGTCCGTGCGAAATAGTAACGGCGGGATTGCTTCCTCAGCCTCTGCTGCAACGGCGGTGTTGGCGCTGAGTGGAGAGCAATTCTCTCGCCGAGTGGCAACGGTTGGTAGTGATGGCAAGGTGAGTGAGTATCAGTTGAACTATCAACTGGATTGGACGCTGAGCGAGAAGGGGGGAGAGGTGTTGCGTGAGGGAACGCTAAAGCAGCGTGAGAACTATCAGTACAGTGCGAATGAGGTGTTGGGCAAGAGTCAGGAAGAGGGTTACTTGCGCGGCGTGATGGTTCGTGCAGCAACTCGTGACCTGATGCGGGCACTGCGCCAGCGTTGATCGAGGCACCTTTGTGAAGCTGCGGCCAGAGCAACTGCCGGGGCAACTCAAACGGGGGCTGGCCCCCGTCTATCTTTTGAGTGGTGATGAGCCGTTGCTATTGCAGGAGGCCGCCGCTCAAATTGTCGAAACCGCACGTAACAGTGGCTTTGAAGAACGCTCGATCCTCACGGTCGATAGTGGATTTCACTGGTCTGAACTGTTGGAAGAGCGGGCAGCGCTCTCCTTGTTTGCAGAACAGAAGGTGGTTGATCTGCGGATGCCAAGTGGCAAGCCAGGCAAGGAGGGAGGGGCGGCGTTGACCGACTGGTGTCAGCAGCCCCCGGATGACAAGATATTGCTGGTTCGTTCGGGAAAGCTGGATGGATCCTCGCAGAGGTCAAAATGGTTCAAGGCCGTTGAGCAGGCGGGGGTGGTGGTGCAGATCTGGCCGCTGGAGCTGCGGCAGATTCCTCGCTGGATCATGCAGCGAATGCAGATGGCGGGGATTAGTGCGACCCCCGGTGCTGCAGCGCTGATTGCGGAACGGGTTGAGGGAAATCTGCTGGCGGCAGTACAGGAGATTGAAAAGCTATCACTATTGGTTGATCCAGGGCAGCAGGTGGATGAGGCTCTGGTGATGCAGCTGGTGGCAGATAGTGCCCGTTTTGATCCCTTTCAATTGACCGATGCGATGTTGGCTGGAGAACGTGGGCGTGCGCTACGAATTCTTTATGGGTTGAGAGAGGAGGGGACAGCCATTCAGGTGGTGTTGTGGGCGGTCGTGCGGGACCTGCGAGAGTTGGCGGCGATCGGAGGTGAGGCGCAGTTGGCACGACACAAGCCACTGGAATATATTCCAGCGCCACTGTGGAAGCGAAGAATCCCACTGTTTGCGGCGATCTTGCGGCGCTTGCGTCCACAGCAAATTGAGCGTCTGGTTCGTCGTGCGGCAGAGATCGATCGTGCTGGTAAGGGGATGGCGGAAGGCGATCCGTGGGCAGGGCTGGAGTCCCTGATTGTACAGGCCACTGCGTAATGGCAATTTTCCTCTATAGAGAGGATTGAATAACTTTTGTTTTCAATGAGTTCTGGGTGTGGATAATGGCGCCCTATTGACCATTTTCAGTTGTACAACCTTTAAGGGCAGAGGCTGTGGGCGATCGATTTACCTGTGCAGTGGTGACCTTTAACGATGGGACCAAGTGCCACTATACGGAGGTTCGTCGTGGCGGCCTATCGATGTCGAGCCGTGGTGCTCGCATTGCGCTGACCATGCTCGATGGCTCTATTCGCTATCTGGAAGAGAGCAACAGCGTGATGATGGTCGATGATTACTGGCTGAGTGAACATCATGACCTGATTTCCCCGGATCCAGAGAGTGTGCGAGGCCCTACACCTGGGCCGTGGTGGGTAGATGCTACGGGTGCTGTGGTGGCTGGTGATCTTGGCCACTATCGTGTTATCGCGGATACTCATGTTTCCAATGTACCGGAGTCGCAGTGCTCAGCCAATGCAGAACTTATGGCTCAGGCGCAGCAGATGAAAGTATTGCTGAATGCATTTGTTGAATGCTCCCATCACAACAAGTCTATGCGTACTTGTGTGCCCTCAGAGCTACTGCGACAGAGTGAGCAGGTGATCGAGACGCTGCGCTGACCAGAATTCCATGAACGGCACCAAACCGACGTCGTGTTGGTTAGAATAGGGGCCATGAATGGCGATAGGTGCAGGGTGATCGTGGGGCAAACGAAGCGAAATCGAGGCGGTCGATGGTGGGCGATGATTGCGCTCTACCTGTTCGGACCCTCCCTCTCCGTTGCGGAAGAGATTCGAGTCGCGGTTGCCAGTAATTTTGCGGAGCCGCTACGGATACTTTCACATCAGTTTGAGCAGCAGAGCGGCCATAGTGTGGTGCTGGTGGTTGGGTCCACAGGAAAACACTACGCGCAGATTCTCCATGGCGCCCCATTTGATGCCTTCTTTGCGGCAGATCGTCGACGACCGAAATTGCTGGAGCAGTCGGGAGAGGCGGTGGCGGGGAGCCGATTCACCTATGCGGTGGGTCAAGTGGTATTGTGGAGTCCGCAGCCTGGTCTGGTGGACTCGACAGCCGAGGTGTTGAATCAGGGTGTATTTCGCCATCTGGCCATTGCCAATCCCAAATTGGCGCCCTATGGGCGAGCGGCTGAGGAAGTTCTGCGTGCGCGGGGACAGTGGGAGAGATTGCGTCGGCAGATGGTGCGCGGGGAGAACATCGGCCAGACCTATCAATTTGTAAAGAGCGGCAATGCACCGCTCGGATTTGTCGCCTATTCACAACTGAAGCGTCCCGGTACACCCATCGAGGGTTCCTGGTGGGAGCCTCCACAGTCGCTCTATCAACCAATTGAACAACAAGCGGTGCTATTGAGCGAGAAGAGGGCAGCTCGACAGTTTCTCTCTTTTATTCAGCGTGATCCGATAAAGAGGCAGATTGAGTCATTTGGTTATGGGAGTATTCAATGAGTCCTGATGATATCCAGGCGCTATGGGTGACCTTGAAGTTGGCGGCGGTAACGACCATCGTATTGCTGCTGGTTGGAACACCATTGGCGTGGTGGTTGGCGCGGACTCGCTGGAGATACAAGTTTCTACTGGAGGCGGTGGTGGCATTGCCATTGGTGCTGCCGCCAACTGTCCTTGGTTTCTATCTGCTGATTGCGCTTGGCCCCAATGGTCCGATCGGAGGTGTGATGGAGACGTTGGGAGGTGCATCCCTTGCCTTTACCTTTAGTGGATTGGTGATTGGGTCGGTCTTTTACACCTTCCCTTTTGTGGTGCAGCCGCTGCAGAATGCCTTTGCGGCGATAGGAGATCGCCCATTGGAGATTGCGGCCACACTAGGAGCCTCGCCAATCGACCGCTTCTGGAGCGTTGCAGTTCCGCTGGCGCGCCCCGGATTCCTCACCGCAGCGGTGCTTGGTTTCGCCCATACCTTGGGGGAGTTCGGTGTCGTGCTGATGATTGGTGGCAATATCCCTGGTTCAACTCAGGTGTTGTCGATCGCCATTTATGATCATGTGGAGGCGTTGGAGTATCAGCAGGCTCACTGGATCTCTGGTGGACTGCTGCTCTTATCGTTCCTGATGCTGATGGCAGTCTACGCCTTCAATCGCCGCTTCTCGGTGGTGCGCCCATGAGTCACACGGATATTGAGTTTCGCTTTCAGGTGGAACGGAATGGATTTCAGCTGGATGTGGAGGAGACCATTCCTGGTCGTGGGGTGACGGCCCTATTTGGCCCCTCCGGGTGTGGCAAGACCACACTGCTGCGGGCCATTGCTGGTCTGGATCACTATCCCGGGGGGCTGCTTCGCGTTGGAGACTCTATTTGGCAGGATGGACAGCGCTTTCTCCCCACGCATCAACGGCCATTGGGGGTTGTCTTTCAGCAGCCAGGGCTTTTCAGCCATCTGACGGTGGAGGAAAATCTACAGTATGGATTGAAGCGCCTCGATCCAGAGATGCGTAAGGTTTCGCTACAGCAGGCGGTGGATCTGTTGGGGATTGACCACCTACTGGAGCGCAGACCCGATCAGCTCTCTGGTGGAGAGCAGCAGCGGGTGGCGATTGCTCGTGCCTTGGCAGTCAGTCCTCAAATGTTGCTGTTGGATGAGCCATTGGCTGCGCTGGATCAGCGGCGCAAGCAGGAGATTCTCCCCTATCTTGAATCTCTCCACCGGGAGCTGGAGATTCCGGTGCTCTATGTTAGCCACTCCAGAGATGAGGTGGCACGTCTGGCAGACCATCTGCTGTTGCTGGAGGCGGGTCAGATTGTTGCTGCAGGAGCAATGGAGGATATCTTCTCTCGGCTGGACCTCTCGATCGCCCATGAGGCGGATACCGCAACAGTGATCGAGGCGGCGGTTGCGGAACGGGATGAGGATTTTGGCTTGACGCTGCTCGATTCTCCCGGTGGGCGTTTTACTGTGAGCTGCAATCAGTGCGAAAGAGGGGATCAGGTGCGGTTGCAGATTCTGGCGCGGGATGTGAGCCTGACGCTGGAACGCCAAAAAGGGACCAGTATTCTCAATATTTTCCCGGTCACAGTGGAGCAGATGGTGGAGGATGGAGTGGCGCAGATGATGGTGCGTGTGCGGCTCGGAGAGGTCCCACTGTTAGTGAAGATTACCCGCAAATCGGCGACTGAGCTGGCGCTGCAGCCGGGAAAGGCGCTATTTGCCCAGGTGAAGAGTGTGGCACTGCTGAGCTGATCGATTTGAGGTGCCGCTGGGTGGGTTGCAGGCGCGGTGTTGGGTCGCAGATATCAAAGATCATGTTAAGCTAGCCCGGTTCCAAACGAGGATGGTAGAAATGGATATCAAACAATACATGACTCAGGTGGGAGAGCAGGCGCGTGCCGCCTCCCGAGCAATGGCTCGTGCCGAGACCACGCGCAAGAATCGTGCGCTGGAGCTGATCGCTGATCTGCTGGAGCGGTCGATGGCGCCCCTTCTGGAAGAGAATCGGAAGGATCTCGAGGCCGGGGAGCAGCGGGGGTTGGATGCGGCCCTGCTGGATCGATTGGCGCTCAATGAAGAGCGGGTCAACGGGATGGCAGAGGGGCTGCGACAGATTGCAACACTGCCCGATCCAGTGGGTGAGGTGAGTGATCTCAACTATCGCCCCTCCGGCATTCAGGTCGGTAAGATGAGGGTGCCGCTAGGGGTGATCGGGATCATCTATGAGTCGCGCCCCAATGTGACGGCCGATGCGGCGGCGCTCTGCCTGAAGTCAGGGAATGCGGCGATCTTGCGTGGTGGATCGGAGGCGTTTCACTCCAATCAGGCGATTGCTAAGTTGATCCATCAAGGGTTGGCTGATGCAGGGCTGCCTGCCGATGCGGTGCAGGTGGTGGAGACGGCGGATCGTGAGGCGGTGGGAGAGTTGATCACCATGAGTCGCTATGTGGATGTGATCATTCCACGCGGCGGTAAGGGGCTGATTGAGCGTATTTCTGAAGGGGCACGGATTCCAGTGATCAAGCACCTGAACGGGATCTGCCATGTCTATATTGATGATCAGGCCGACCAGCAGAAGGCGATCGATATTGCCTACAACGCCAAAACGCATCGCTATGGGGTCTGTAATGCGATGGAAACGTTATTAGTGGCAGAGGGCGTGGCTGCCGATGTGCTACCGCCACTGGCCGACCAGTATCGAGCTGAAGGAGTGGAGCTGCGCGGCTGTGCGCGGACGCAGCAGACTCTCTCCGATGTGGTGGCTGCAACTGATGAAGATTGGGATGAGGAGTATCTGGCTCCGGTCCTCTCGATCCGTATAGTGGCCGATATTGATGCGGCAATGGATCATATTCACCGTCACAGCTCAGGACATACGGAATCGATTGTGACCGAGAGTTACAGTCAGGCGCGTCGCTTTATGGCAGAGGTTGATTCCAGCTCGGTGATGGTCAACGCTTCCACCCGTTTTGCTGATGGCTTTGAGTATGGGCTGGGCGCCGAGATCGGCATCAGTACTGACAAGATTCATGTGCGTGGTCCCGTGGGGCTGGAGGGGCTCACCTCTCAGAAGTTTATCGTCCTGGGAGATGGCCACATCCGCCAGTAGATGAAACCTATCGGGATTCTCGGCGGGACGTTTGACCCCGTTCATTTCGGTCACTTGCGTCCTGCGCTGGAGGTGTGTGAGCAGGCGGATTTGGACCATGTGCGGGTTATTCCGAGTCGGGTGCCGGTCCATCGTCCACAGCCTGTTGCGCCACTGGAGCAGCGCATTGAGTGGCTGCAGCAGGTGTGTGATTCGGTTCCACAGTTCCAGCTCGATCTGCGAGAGGTGGAGCGTGAGACCCCCTCATGGATGGTGGTGACGCTGGAGTCACTGCATCGATCATTTCCAGGTCATCCGCTCTGTCTGATTCTAGGGATGGATGCCTTTCTGCAGATTGAACAGTGGCACCGTTGGCAGGTGCTGTTTGAATATGCTCATTTGGTGGTCACTCAGCGCCCTAGCTTCCAGCCTCCAGCAGAGGGGGGGGTTGCGGCGTTGTTGCATCAGAAAGAGGGGGAGATCGCGGACCTTTGTCGTCTGCCAGAGCAAGGCGGCGGAGGGGTAATCGTTCGTCTGCCGGTCACGCAGCTGGAAATCTCGGCGACAGCCATTCGTCAGGCGGTGGCTGTAGGAGGGGAGCCGCGATTCCTGTTGCCTGATACAATTTACCCATCCGTTATAGAACAGTATTCACAGATAGAAGATTAAAAGCATGTTAACCGTTGATGAGCTGGAACAGCTGGCGATTGCCGCCATTGAGGAATTGAAGGGAAATGATATTACCGTGGTCGATGTCTCGGAGATGACCGATGTGACCAGCCGGCTGGTGATTGCCAGTGGGACCTCCAGTCGCCATGTGCGTTCGCTGGCTGAGAGTGTGGCGATGGAGGCCAAGCGTGCAGAGAACCCACCGCTGGGCCGTGAGGGGGAGGACTCTGGTGAGTGGGTGTTGATTGATCTGGGAGAAATTGTGGTTCACATCATGCTGCCGGAGACGCGCGACTACTACAATCTCGAAAAGTTCTGGCAGGAATTCAAGCGCGAAGAGTCGTGAAAATCACCCTGATTGCGGTGGGCAAAAAGATGCCCGCCTGGGTTGAGCAGGGGTACCACGAATATGGGCGTCGTATGCCGCGTGAGTGTACGCTGGAGCTGCTGGAGATTGAGGCAGAAAAACGGGGTAAGAGTGGCTCCTCCAAACGCTGGATGGAACAGGAGGGGAAACGAATCCTGGCAGCAATTCCCAAGGGGGACCGGGTGGTTGCGCTGGATGTGACTGGAAGCCACTGGTCAACCGATAAGCTGGCGAGCCAGTTCGGTGGGTGGATGGAGTCGGGAAGCGGCGTTTCGCTGTTGGTCGGTGGTCCAGATGGTCTCTCATCAGAGTGTCTGCAGCGAGCTGATCAGCGTTGGTCCCTATCGCCACTGACCTTCCCTCATCCGTTGGTTCGAGTGGTGCTGGCAGAACAGCTTTACCGTGCCTGGACCGTGGTCAATGGGCACCCCTATCACCGCTCCTGAAGAGCGGCTTCTCTTTGTTACATCTTATTGATTTCGGTTAGAATCTTCCGATGGAATCACATCCGGATATCATCCTTGCTTCGGCCTCCCCGCGACGGGCAGAATTATTGACGCAGATTGGGGTCCGTTACCACCAGCAGAGTGCCGATATCGATGAGCAGATTGGTGTAGAAGAGACGCCAGAACAGGCGGTGGTTCGGCTGGCAATAGAGAAAGCAGTGGCGGTTCGGGGGCACTCTCCGTTGGGAAAAGTGCCTGTGCTGGGGGCTGATACCATTGTGGTTGATGATGCAGAAATTCTGCAGAAACCCTCCAGTAAGGAAGAAGGAGTGGCGATGCTGGGGCAGTTGAGTGGCTCTACGCACCAAGTCATGAGCGCAGTGGCCGTGGTCACTGGTGATAGGGCAGAGAGTGCCCTCAATATCAGCCAAGTGACCTTTCGGCAGACCACGGATGCGGAGCGAGAGGCCTACTGGGAGAGTGGCGAACCAGCCGATAAAGCGGGTGGTTATGGCATTCAGGGATTGGGGGCAATCTTCATCTCTAATCTTGAGGGGAGCTATTCCGGAGTGATGGGGTTACCCCTGTTTGAGACCACGAAGCTGTTGCAGCAGGCGGGAGTGACTGTGTTATGAGTACCGAAATTCTAATCAATGTTACGCCGCGAGAGACTCGCTCGGCCCTGGTTGAGAACGGGGTGTTGCAGGAGGTCTACATTGAGCGCCGCAACCATCTGGGCATGGTTGGCAATATCTACAAGGGGAAGGTGAGCCGGGTACTGCCGGGGATGCAGGCTGCTTTTGTCGATATTGGGCTGGAGCGTGCCGCTTTTCTCCATGTCTCTGACATCATCCCGCAGGAGGTGCGTGAGGAAATTGAGTGCGAACAGGAGACCCCACAGATTATGGACCTGGTCTCCGATGGACAGGAGCTACTGGTTCAGGTGGTCAAAGATCCGCTGGGGACCAAAGGGGCACGTCTGACCATGCAGGTCTCGATTCCCTCGCGTTATCTGGTCTTCATGCCGCAGGTGCAGTGTGTTGGGGTCTCTCAGCGAATTGAGGAAGAGGAGGAGCGTGAACGGTTGCGGGCGATGATTGCGCAGGCGGTCGAGGCAGGGGGATATGGTGGCTTCATCGTCCGTACCGCTGGAGAAGGAATTCCGTTAGAAGATCTTCTGCATGAGGCAAAGCTGCTCTACAAGATCTGGGCATCGATCCAGGAGAATGGCAAGAAGCAGAAGGCGCGTTCATTGGTTCATCGTGACCTCCCGCTGGAGCAGCGAACCATCCGGGACCAGCTTAAGGACAGTGTTGAGCGGGTGCGGATTGATTCCAATCAAACCTGGGAGCAGTGTCGCGATTTTGCTGCCCGCTTCAATCCAGAGCTTGCCTCACGGGTGGAGTACTATCCGGGAGAGTGCCCCATTTTCGACCTCTATTCGGTGGAGGATGAGATTCAGAAGGCACTGCAGCGCAAGGTGCCGCTCAAGTCGGGCGGTTATCTGATTATTGATCAGACCGAGGCGATGACCACGATTGATGTCAATACAGGCTCTTTCGTGGGGCATCACAATCTGGAAGAGACCATCTTCAAGACCAATCTGGAGGCGACTCAGGCCATTGCCCGTCAGCTGCGACTGCGCAATCTGGGGGGGATTATCATCCTTGATCTCATTGATATGGAGGATGAGCAGCATCGCCAGCAGGTGATGCGCTCTCTGCAGAAGTATCTTGATCAGGACCATGCGCGAACTCACATCAGTGCAGTCTCCTCGCTAGGGTTGATCGAGATGACCCGCAAACGGACCCGAGAGAGTCTGGAGCATGTGCTCTGTCAAACCTGCCCCACTTGTGAAGGACGTGGTTATCTCAAGACCCCGGAAACGGTCTGTTATGAGATCTTCCGTGAGATTATTCGTGAATCCCGCCAGTATGACGACTCCAAGGAGTTTTTGGTGTTGGCTGCTCAGGAGATTACCGATCTGCTGTTTGGTGAGGAGTCGGCCAGCCTTGCGGAGCTGGAAGAGTTTATTGGAAAGCCGGTGCGCCTGCAGGTAGAGACCTTTTATACCACTGAACAGTTCGATGTTGTCCCGGTCTGACGCTTCCCTGCTCGGTACACTCTGGGGAACCTTCTGGATTTTATTGTCCTCTCTGTTGGTAACGGCCGCGCTGATGTTAGTGCTGTTACGGACGGCACTACCTACACTGGGGTTGTTTCAGGAGGATCTTGAGTCTTGGTTGGAGGGAGAGGTTGGGGTGCCTGTTGAGATGGGAGAGGTGGTACTCTCACTTCAGGGGCGCTCTCTGCAATTGACCGCCAATGATCTTGCATTTATCGATCCGGAGTCAGGCATTGCGCAAGCCTCACTGCAGCGAGGTGAGGTGGCGGTCGATCTACTGCAGTCGTTACGTCATGGAACGATTGTCACAACGGCACTCTCCATTCATCGTCCCACGCTTTCAGTATTGCACCACTCTGATGGCAGTCTAATGGTCGAGGGGTTTGGAGAGGAGGCCGGTGTTGCAGCACAGGTGGTTGGTTGGTTGTTGAGCCAGCCAATGGTGCAGATTGAGGAGGCCGTGCTCAATTTAAGGGAAGAGCGCCCCCAGAATCTACGGTGGAAATTTTCGGATGTGTCCCTATCCCTAATCAACTCGGGGTATCGCCACCAGGCAACGGGGCAGGCGATCATTGGGGATGCAAGTACCCGGCCTGTTTCGGTTGAGCTGGAGTGGTTTGGGGACCTGATGAATCCTCAAGGCTGGGATGGACAGCTGTACTTGAGTGGCGATGCCGTTCAGTTGGTTGATTTGGTGGGTGGCACGGATGCTCCTTGGCGTCCACTAGCCCAAGGGGAGGCAGTGGTTGAGTTCTGGGGAGAGTGGCTTTCGGGGCGCCTGGAAAAAGGTCGGGGGGTGATGGCCCGTGATCAGCGTTGGCATGAGGCGCCGGGGCTGGCTGGGGGGCAGTTCCTCTGGAAGCGTAAAAGCGGAGAACAGTGGCGGTTGCAGCTGGAACAGTTGCTTTGGGGCGGAGAGAAAATGGAGGAGCGCTCCAGTCACCCCTCTTCTGCACTGGTTGAACGTAAACTGGATCCTGTCACCGGTGAAGATCTGTTGGTTGGAGGCGTGGATCAGGTTCGGTTGGTCTCCTCTCCTGAGCTTTCTGGGCTCTATGCGACTTTGGCTCGGGGAGGGAGTGGGATCCTGGTCTCTGGTGAGTTGAGACAGCTGCAATTTCGTTCAAGGCCTACGCCAGATAGTCTGCTCTCTCGGGTAGAGGCGGCGATGGAGCTGCACCAGATCTCGGTTCAGGGCATCCAGAAGCTGGAGGGGATTGGCGTGAGCGACCTGAATGGGCAGCTTCGTATTGGTGAGCAGGGGGGAGAACTGATCCCCAAGGCGGGGCTGGTCACCATTGATAGTGGTGGCATCTACTCATCTCCGGTCTCTGTCGACCTCAATCAGAGCCCGCTGAAGTGGCGTAACCATCCTGCCGGACTCTACCTGTTGGCTGACCCGTTTCAGCTCACGATGGGCGTTCTGCAAATGAAGGGGGGTGTCGAACTGTTGGTGCCATCATCAGGGGATTCGTCACGCATCAACCTCAAGAGTTATCTTGCTGCAGATAATATTCGGCAGCTGATCCATCAATTGCCGGTATCCCAGATTGCCCCTGATCTATTGACGTGGTTGCAGCAGAGTTTCATCAAGGGGCGGCTCCCATTGGGGCAGGTTGTTGTGCAGGGGGCACTGGATCAATTTCCATTTTCGGAAGGGGAGGGGCGCTTTGAGGCAGATCTGTTGATTGATGGACTGGACCTGCGTTATGAGAAGTCATGGCCGGTGCTGACAGAGGCTGCTGGCCGCCTCCGCTTCCAGAAAGAGCGCATGCAGTTTGATCTTGATCGAGGGTTTTTGGATGGCCATGCCGTCCATGATCTTGTGGTCGTTGCTGATCCGGTGGATCAGGGGCCAGTACGGATACATGGACAGGTGGTAACAGAAAGTAGCCAGTTGATGAAAACTCTGCAGAGGACACCGCTGCAGCAGCAGGTTGAGGGGGTGGGGCGTGAACTCGATTTGGAGGGGTATGCTTTCCTCGATCTCAGGGTTTCGGTTCCTTTAAAGAACGAGCAGATGATCATGGTTGATGGACGGGTTGAGTTTCATGACAACCGTCTGCAGGTACGTGACCTAGGGTTGATGGTTGAAGAGCTGCATGGGAATTTGGAGTTTGATCAAGAGAGCATCACCATTGATGGGATGAGTGCGAAGGCGCTGGGTGGGCCGCTCCATCTCAGTGCATTTACCGCTGAAGCAGAGGGAAAACGAGAGTTGCTGGTCAATCTCAAGGGAGAGGCTAGTCACCACTCTTTGAAAGGGTGGCTCCAGCAGCAGGGGGTCTCCAATCTGCCACTGAAGGTCCATGCTTTAGATGGGGGAGCGTCTGCTCAGCTGTCTTGGGATGGACGCTTGAGAATGGAGCTGACTGAGGATGGCGATGGCCCTGTAGAGGTACATCTCCACTCGGATCTGCAAGGGGTTGAGGTCGATCTGCCGCGCCCTTTCCATAAGCCGGTCGAGACCCAGTGGCCAACCACCTTGACGCTTCATTTGAAGCGGGGCGCACTGCAACAGTTTGAACTTTCCAGCCCTGAGCGCATCAAGTCGGCATTGAGCCTTGGAGATGATGGACAATGGTCTGGAAATATTCATCTCGGTCAGGTGAAGAAACAGGCAGAAGAGCGTACGGATTCTCTGGAAGGAGTAGATATTGAAGCGGGACTCAAAGAGGTTGATCTTGAAAGGTGGTTGAATCTTTATCGAGAGATGCCGGAAGAAGAGAGCGGACTGCCACCCTTTGATCTAAGAGGGGTCTCCCTATTTGCGGAGGAGGCGCCGATTTTTGGCCATCATCTACAGAATCTCTCGCTGCGGGTTGAGCCGCATCAGGATGGGTTCTGGGGGGTAGCGGTGGATAGCGTGCAGCTGCAGGGGAAGGCAGAGATTCCGCTGGATGCGGAGCAGCAGATAGTGATTCATCTGGAGCGAGTGGACCTTCAGTCGACTGCGGAGAGTGAAGGGAAGGGTGTAGCCATGGAGGTGGACCCATCGCAGATTCCACCAATGGTGGTGTCTAGCAAGAAGACCCGAATCAATGGCATTGATTTTGGAAAGCTGGACCTGAAAACGCACAAAACCTCCAATGGTCTCTTTTTTGATGATGTCACCTTGGACTCTGATGCGCTTCAGTTGAGCGCACAAGGGGGCTGGCTGAAACGTGATCATGCCTCACTCTCCCGGTTCAATATTCATGCCCGTGGGGAGAAGTTAGGGAAGATTCTTGCACTATTTGATTATGATGGTGAGATTGATCAAGGGGTAACGTCTGCCCAGATCAAGGCAGAGTGGGAGGGTTCACCAATGGACTTCTCTCTGGGGGTGCTGGAGGGAAACATGGAGCTCTCAGTGGGGAAGGGGCATCTGCGAGACGTTGATCAGGGGGTTGGGCGAGTCTTTGGTCTGCTGGGGATCCACACCTTGGCGCGCCGTCTGGCGCTCGACTTCTCCGACATCACCGATAAAGGGTTCCCGTTTGATACCATTGAGGGGAGCTTCTTGCTGAAGAATGGCCATGCCCACACCCGTGATCTGGTGGTGGACGGGCCGGCAGCAACCATCAAAATGGTGGGTCGAACCGGAATTGTGGCGCAGGATTATGATCAGGTGGTCTCGATGAGCCCGAAGATTTCGGAGACCCTTCCTGCAACCGGTGCGCTGGTTGGAGGGCCTGCGGGTGCTGCTGTGGGATCGGTGGTGCTGCTCTATCAGAAACTGTTCAAGAAAGAGGGGATTGCCACGACTCGTTACACCCTGACAGGGAGTTGGGCAGATCCTAAACTGGAAAGAATTGAGAAGCGACAGGGCAAGCCTCCTGTCACTGAGTTGATCGCCGAATAGCGCGCAAAACCAAGGAAATTACAAATGGACCATATTGCATTGGCGACAGCAAAGCTGTTGGAGCCAGGAGAGGTTGCACAGCAACAGATTGAGGATGCACTGCACCATATTATGGGGCGAGGTATGGACTATGCTGACCTCTACTTTCAGCAGAGTCGACATGAGTTCTGGTCGCTGGAGGATGGCGTGGTGCGGGATGGAAGCTACGACATTGATGCCGGGGTTGGCGTGCGTGCGGTCCATGGTGAAAAAACCGGGTTTGCCTATTCGGATGAAATCACTGCTGTGGCCTTGATGGAGGCGGCCAACTCGGCCCGGGTGATCTCTCGTGGGAGTGGTTCAGGGCAGTTGAAGGTGGTGGCACCATCAACAATTACCGACTCCCTCTATCCGATGGAAAATCCACTGATCTCCACGGAGACTGAAAACAAGGTGGCGCTTTTGCAGAGCGTTGACCGTTGGGCGCGCGCAGCCGATCCGCGAGTGGTTCAGGTGATGGCCAGTCTTGCTGCGGTCTATGATCTGGTTCTGGTTGCAGGAAGTGATGGAACCCTGGCTGCCGACGTGCGCCCACTGGTTCGCCTCAATGTCTCGGTGATTGCCGAACAAAATGGGCGTCGTGAGAATGGCTCTTCCGGCTTTGGCGGGCGTTCAGACCTGTCGCTATTGCTCGACTCAGGGCGTGCAGAACATGCTGCCAAAGAGGCGGTGCGCCAAGCGTTGGTGAATCTGGAGGCCGAGGATGCACCTGCTGGTGTGATGGAGGTGGTACTGGGGAACGGATGGCCCGGCGTGTTACTGCATGAGGCTGTTGGGCATGGTCTGGAAGGGGACTTCAACCGCAAGGGCACCTCTGCTTTCTCTGGGCGTATCGGAGAGCAGGTGGCAAGCCCGCTCTGTACCGTTGTGGATCATGGCTCAATGGAGGGACGCCGAGGATCGCTCAATATTGATGATGAGGGTACTCCAACTGGAAATACGATGCTGATTGAGAACGGGGTGCTCAAGGGATATATGCAAGACAAGAGCAATGCTCGACTGATGGGGGTCTCTTCGACCGGAAATGGGCGTAGAGAGTCTTATGCTCACCTGCCGATGCCGCGGATGACCAACACCTATATGTTGGCAGGTGAACATGCCCCGGAGGAGATTATTGCCTCAGTGAATCGCGGGATCTATGCCGTCAACTTTGGTGGCGGTCAGGTGGATATCACCTCTGGAAAGTTTGTCTTCTCGGCCAATGAGGCTTACTTGATTGAGAAAGGGAAGGTGAAGCAGCCATTGCGTGGCGTGACCCTGATTGGCAATGGGCCAGAGGTGATGTCGAATATCACCATGGTGGGTCGTGATCTGGCGCTGGATCCCGGCATTGGGGTTTGTGGTAAAGAGGGGCAGAGTGTTCCCGTGGGGGTTGGGCAGCCTACCCTCAAGGTGAGCGAACTCACCGTTGGGGGGACTGAGGTATGAGTCATACAGAGCAGCAGATGTTGGAAGTCTTGACCCAGCAGATTCTTGATGAGGCAAAACAGCAAGGGGCAACTGCAGTAGAGGCGGGGAGCAGTATTGAGTCAGGTTACTCTACCTCCGTGAGAATGGGGGAGGTGGAGACCATTGAGCATCACCGGGATCGGGGGATGGGGGTCACGGTCTACTTTGGGCAGAAGAAAGGGACAGCGAGTACCAGTGATTTCTCCTCGGATTCGGTGCGTGCTGCGGTACGTGCGGCCTGTGATATTGCGCGCTATACCGAAGAGGATCCCTATGCTGGACTGGCGGATCCTGAGCAGTTGGCGACAGTGTTCCCTGATCTGGAACTCGAGCAGCCTTGGTCGGTTGATGTCGAGCAGAGTGTGGAGTGGGCCAAGCGTTGTGAACAGGCCGCGCTCGACCATGATCCACGGGTTGTCAACTCGGAGGGTGGATCCATCAGTAGCCATCACGCTATTCGGGTCTATGGAAACAGCCATGGATTCCTCTCTGGGTATTGTGGAACGCGACATGGAATTAGCTGCTCCGTGGTGGCCCAAGAGCAAGAGGCGGTAGGAGCCTCAGGAATGCAGCGGGATTACTGGTACAGTGGGTCGAGAGACCCCAGCAAACTGGAGAACCCAGAAGCCGTTGGGGAACATGCGGCTCAACGAGCGATCGAACGACTTGGAGGGCGCAAAGGAAAGACTGGGCAAGTGCCGGTGTTGTTTGATGCGACGGTTGCGGGTGGATTGCTAAGTCACCTGATGGGGGCTATCCGTGGAGGAAGCCTCTATCGCAAGGCCTCCTTCTTGTTGGATCATCTGGGCCAGCCGCTGTTTCCAGAGTTTATTACGATTCATGAGGCACCCCATCTAAAGCGCGGAGCGGCTAGTGCCCCATTTGATAATGAGGGCGTCGCGACTCGGGCGCAGAATTTTGTGACCGATGGTGTGCTCTCCAGTTACGTGCTCGATAGCTATTCAGCGCGCAGGTTGGGGATGGAGACGACCGGAAATGGTGGTGGCGTGCGTAATCTGCGGATCAGTCATGGTGCGCTGGATCGTTCGGAATTGATTCGGGAGATGGGAACAGGATTGCTGGTGACCGAGTTGATGGGACAGGGGGTCAATACCACGACAGGAGACTACTCCCGGGGTGCCTCGGGTTTCTGGGTGGAGAATGGTGAGGTTCTCTATCCAGTGGAGGAGATTACTATTGCGGGGAATCTGAAAGAGATGTTCCGTCAGCTGGTTGCAGTGGGGAGTGATGTTGATCGGCGTGGCAGCGTGCAGAGTGGCTCTATTCTGCTGGAGCAGATGAGTGTTGCTGGGGGGTAATTTGGCTACCTAGAGTAGAAAGAGCGTCGCCAACCCGAGAAACGAGAGAAAACCGACCACGTCGGTCACAGTGGTCAGTACCACATAACCGGCCAGCGCAGGGTCGATCCCCATGCGCTTCTGGATCACGGGGATAACCACGCCAGAGAGTGCGGCAATGATCAGATTGATAGCCATTGCTGCGGCAATGATGATACCCAGCTCCATATCTGCAAACCAGAACCAGGATATGGCACCGACAATAACGGCCCAGAGCAGGCCATTCATCATGCCAACGGCACTCTCCTTGGCGATCAGCCAGCGGGTATTGGAGTCGCTGATCTGGTTGAGGGCAAGGCCACGAATGACGAGTGTTAGGGTTTGACCGCCGGCAATGCCACCCATGCTGGCAACCACCGGCATCAGTACAGCCAGAGCAATCACCTGCTGTAGGGTCTCTTCAAACAGGCCAATGACCCAGGCGGCGAGGAAGGCGGTCGCAAGGTTGATGCCAAGCCAGAGGGTGCGGCGACGGACGCTGACGCCGACCGGGGCAAACATATCCTCCTCCTCATCGAGTCCAGCACGCCCCAGCAGGGAGTGGTCGGCATCGTCGCGGATGACGTCGACGACATCATCAATGGTAATTCGTCCCAGTAGTTTGCCGCGCTTATTCAGAACCGGCGCGGAGATCAGGTCACGGCTCTCGAAGAGGTTGGCGACCTCGGTATCCTCCATCTCGGCAGAGATCACGTCGCACTCTTTCACCATCACATCTTCGACACGAGACTCCGGATCAGAAGTGAGCAGAGTGGCAATGGATAGAATGCCGAGGAAGGTGTTCTCACGGTCTACCACCATCAGGCTGTCGGTGCTCTCAGGAAGTGTTCCACGGATTCGTAGATAGCGCAGCACCACATCGAGATCAATGTCAGCACGGACCTCAATGGTGTCCGTGTTCATCAGGCCGCCGGCACTGTCCTCGGGATAGGAGAGGATCTCCTCGATCTGTCGCCGATTGAGTTCATCCATCGAGCGCAGCACCTCTTGGGTCTGGCTGTAGGACATGTCCTGGAGCAGATCGGCCATGTCATCGGTGTCGATCTGATGGGCAGCAGCGGCGAGCTCTTTGCTATCCATCTCCTCCAGCAGGATGGCACGGACCTCATCATTGAGATGAGGGAGAATCTCGGCATGTTGTTCAGTGTTGAGCAGCGCCCAAATTTGGGGACGCTCTTTGGGAGGGATCGACTCCAGTAGATGAGCGATATCGGCGGCATGCAGTTCGCCCAGCAAGGGCTTAACAGGGGTCAGGTCCTGATGTTCGATAGCCCGGGTGACCGAGGAGATTCGTTGCTCTCTCTTTTCCTGCTCGGGAGTCTCGGCCATGGTTGGGGTCCTTGGGGCGGGTTGCTAAAGTTCGCTCATGTAGCGAGAGTCAAGTCTCAGGCGTGGTCTGGATTATGACGGTTGATCTGCTCAAAGATCTGGTGAATCTCATCATTGAACGGGGATTGTAGTGCCTGTTGTACCAGCGGTTCAACGATATCGAGCCGAGTGTTGAGAACGGCTTGTTTGATCTCTGGAATGGAGGCGGGGTTCATGCTGAGTTCTCGCAGCCCCATTCCCAGTAGCAGTCGGGTGTAACGATCATCACCGGCCATCTCTCCACACATGGAGACCGGAATGCCTTGCTTCTCACCGGCCTTGATAACCTGATGAATCAGTCGCAATACCGCAGGATGGATCGGATCGTAGAGATAGTTTACCTGGTCATCGGTACGATCAATGGCGATGGTGTACTGAATGAGGTCATTGGTGCCGATGGAGAGGAAATCCATCCGTTGGGCAAAGCCATCAGCGGCGAGTGCGGCTGCGGGGGTTTCAATCATTGCCCCAACCTGCAGATTGGGATCAAAGGCGACGCCTTGACTCTCCAGGTTTCGCATCTCCTGATCGATGTGGTTACGGATCTGTACCACCTCGTGGATGCTGCTGATCATTGGCAGCATGATACGGATAGTGCCGTGGGCCGAGGCGCGCAGAATGGCGCGAATCTGTGGAATCAGGAGATCAAGATGTTTGAGTGTTAGGCGGATGCCGCGGACGCCCAGCGCGGGGTTTTCGGCGCCTTCCATCTCGGCCATGGTCGGAATCGGTTTATCAGTCCCAATATCGAGTGCGCGGATGGTGAGCGAATGGCCTTCCATCTGTTCGACCACGCTGCGATAGGTCTGGTATTGCTCCTCCTCGCCGGGAAGGTCCTCGCGATTGAGAAAGAGAAATTCGGTTCGATAGAGGCCGATCTCCTGGCAACCAACGTGGTGCATTGCCTCAATATCTTCCTGTAACTCAACATTGGCCTGCAGAGAGACTAAGGCGCCGTCTCGGGTGATGGCAGTCTGGAAACGGAGCTGTTCGAGCCGAGAGAGCTGTTGCTGCTGTGTTTTTTGCAGGTCTCGGTAGTAGGCGGTGCTTTTGGGGTCGGCATGGATCAGAATGGTGCCGCTGTCTCCATTGATGATCAGCGGCTCTCCATCCTGCAGATAGCGGTGGGTATTGATGGCCCCCATCACTGTTGGTAGCCGCAGACTGCGGGCGAGAATTGCGCTATGGGACATCGGCGCGCCATGTTCGGTAATGATGCCGGCCACATTCTGGTGGTGGAAGAGAGCGATGTCGGCCGGGGTCAGATTGTCGGCGACAATAATGCGTGGGGTACTCTCTTCGTCTGGGTCCAGCAGCTCTTGGGTATCGTTCTCCTGCTGTAGTAGCAGTTTCATCACCCGGTTGATGACATGGTCCACATCATCTTTTCGGGTGCGTAGATAAGGGTCTTCCATCTCTTCGAAGACCTGGGCCAGAGTGTCACGCTGCTGTTTCAGTGCCCACTCGGCGTTACACTGCTGACGGCGAATCAGTTTGATTGGGGCGCGACTGAGCGCGCTGTCTTCCAACATCAACAGGTGGGCATCAATGAAGTCAGTGACTTCGCCGGGAATGCCGGAGGGGATTTGTGAGCGCAGCTCGACCAGCTGTTCGCGAGCGGTCTCCAGTGCGCTGTTGTAGCGCTCGATCTCTGCGTCGATCAGGTAGTCAGGGACAGTGTACTCGGCAATGTCCGGCTGACCGTGCTCCATCAGATAGGCTTTGCCGATGGCGACCCCTTTGGCAACACCAATTCCATGCAGCATGATGCTCATTGTTGGTTAGGCTCTCTGCTTCTGATGATGGATTGGGCCACATGGTGTGGCGGGGGAAAGTGGCACGCAAGTTACTGCGTGCCACGGTTCACTTAACGATGGTTACCCATCTTCTCCTTGTGTTTGATCAGCTGGCGATCCAACTTGTCGACCAGTCCATCAATTGCAGCGTACATGTCTTCATCGATACATTCAGCGAAGAGATCTGCGCCACTGGCGTGAAGTGTGGCCTCTGCCTTTTGGCGCAGTTTTTCAACGCCGAGCACAACATGTACATTGGTCACGTTATCGAAATGACGCTCAAGCTTGCCCATCTTGTTGGTAACATACTCATTGAGTGGGGCGGTAACCTCGACATGGTGACCAGTGATATTCAGCTGCATAGTGCTCTCCTTACTAATTAAAGTGATCGTTTACGTTCGTTCGATGGAGGAATCGAAAGAATGTCCCTATATTTTGCCACGGTTCTCCGGGCAACTTTTACCCCTTTCTCTGCCAGCATCAAGGTGATGCGGTGATCGCTGATGGGCTTTGCTGGATCCTCGTCGTCGACAATCTGGCGAATCATCGCGCGGACTGCAGTCGCTGAAGTACCATCCCCATCCGATGTATTGAGCTGGCTGGAAAAGAAATATTTGAGTTCAAAGATCCCCTGGGGGGTCTGAGCATATTTGTTGGTGGTGACGCGAGAGATGGTTGATTCATGCATCTCGGTGGCGTCAGCAATGGTGCGCAGGGTGAGGGCTCGCATCTTCTCGGCGCCATGGTCGAGGAATTCAGATTGTACCTGGAAGATGTGAGTGGCCACCTTGAACAAGGTCTGGTTACGGTTCTGCAGGCTCTTGAGGAACCAGCGCGCCTCCTGAATGTTGCGGCTCACATACTCCTTCTCATTCCCGCTTTTTGATTGATTCTTCAGAGATTGGTAGAAGGGGCTGATCCGCAGCCGAGGACTGGTTTCTGGGGTTAGCTCTACTTCCCAATAGCCGTTACGTTTTTGTACGATCAGATCGGGCACCACATATTCGATGGGGGGCGGCTCGATCTGCTCGCCAGGATGGGGGTCGAGGCTGCGAATCAGGGTCAGTGCCTCGGCCAGCGTCTCTCCATCAGTTTTTAGCTTTTTGCTTAGTAGATCCCGGTTCTGCTCTGAGATGAGCTTGAAGTGGTTCTCTAGCCAGTTGATCGCGACCGCTTTGGCGGCTGACTCCAGGTTGGTCTGATGGAGTTGGATCAGTAGACATTCACGCAGATCATATGCACCAACGCCTGCAGGATCAAACTGCTGAATCTGGTGTAGCTGGGTGGTGAGCTCCTCCATCTCGACCACGGGGTCAAGGTCGAGTGACTCGATCAACTCCTCCAGTGTCCCTTCGAGATAGCCCTCAGGATTGATGGCATCAATCAGGGTGATGGCGATGCTGTAGTCGCGCTCGGAGAGGTGGAGGGCGTTGAGCTGCCAGATCAGATGGTCCTGGAGAGAGTCGTTAGAAGAGTGGATATCCTGGGATTCAAAATCTTCACCCGAGCCACCACTGCCGAGCATCGATGGAAGGTCGTAGGTATCTTCCCAGTTACTGTCGGTCTCCAGCTGTTCCGGGATGTTTTCTGCTTCGGGTTCAGCGGTGGAAGACTCTTCGCCCTCTGTGGTGGAAGAGGCCTCACTCTCTGGTGTGTTGGTTTCAGTCGACTCCTGTGCAGGAGTCTCCTCTTCTCCCTCTTCCAGCAGCGGGTTGCTTTCCAGAATCTCCTGCACCTCTTGCTGAAGCTCGATCGCAGAGAGTTGCAACATGCGGATTGCCTGCTGCAGCTGAGGGGTCATCTTCAGCTGTTGACCGAGGCGGAGGTTCAGGGATTGGTTCAGCATCGGCGGGCGAAAAAGTATTGCTTCATAGTTATTTTATATCACATCTGGAACTGATGTCCGAGATAGACTTTGCGGACTTCGTCATGTTCCAGAATCTGCTCCGGACCGCCTTCAGCAATCACCTTTCCTTCGTTGATGATGTAGGCACGCTGACAGACCGAGAGCGTCTCGCGAACGTTGTGGTCGGTGATGATGACCCCAATACCGCGCTCGGCAAGGTGGCGTACGACTTTCTGGATATCAATGACCGAGATGGGATCGACACCGGCAAATGGCTCATCGAGCAGGATGAAACTGGGGTTGGCCGCCAGCGCGCGGGCGATCTCGACGCGTCGCCGTTCCCCACCCGAGAGGCTGACTCCCTTGCTGTTGCGGATATGGGTGAGGTGAAACTCCTCCAGCAGCTTCTCGGCCTCACTGGTGATCTCCTCCTCTTCCAGGTCCTGGCGGTACTGGAGGATGGCGAGCAGGTTCTGCTCGACAGAGAGTTTGCGGAAGACAGAGGGCTCTTGTGGAAGGTATCCAATCCCTTTCTGGGCTCGCTGGTGCATTGGACGTTTGGTGAGATCCTCCCCATTCAGTGTGATGGTGCCGTTGTTAGAGCGCACCAAACCGACAATCATATAGAAGGAGGTGGTTTTCCCTGCGCCATTAGGTCCCAGTAAGCCAACGACCTCGCCGCCATGGACCTCAATGGAGACGTCCTGTACGACCCGTTTGCGGCCAAATCGCTTCTCCAGGTGGCGAGCCGTGAGGGTTGCCTGAGCGGTGCTCATTATGATGTCTGTTAGCGCTGTGGACTAGCGGTAGTCGGAGCGGATATGGTCACAGCTGCCGGGGATGGAGTCGGGGCGGAAGATGGTCCGGGTGCGGGCCTTGGCACGCATGATGTCCTTTTCAATATCGTAGGTGATGCGTTTGCCTTTCTGTTCGCTCCCTTTCTGACAGAAGACCGCCTCCCCGTTTTCGGTGCCCAGTAGTCGAATTTCGTCCGGGTCAACCTGATAGACAATGCGGTTTGCTGTGCCTCGAACCGCTTTCTCCCCCTTTTTCGGAATCTGCTGGAAGTAGGCTTGTCGGCCCTTGTCCCCATAGATCACCGCTTTGCTCAGGCGCTTCTCTGGAAAGAAGAGCTCGATGCGGTCGGCATCAATTTCAAGAGAGCCTTGGGTCATGCGTACATTGCCACTATAGATGCTGATTCCCTCCTGCTCCTGCAGTTCGGCAGAGTCAGAGTTGATCTCAATGGGCTGGTCCTTGTCGCTATCGAGGGCGACCCCTTGTAGTGGGAGCAGAAGAAGTAGCAGTAGCGTCGGCTGTCTCATGGTGGTCTCGCGATTATTGCTCGTAGTGGCCGGATGCCTGTTCTAACAGGTGGATTTTACCCGTATCGAGCCAGGCCTGGGCACCAATTGAGGTGGTTTTTGAGCGCTCGGTGGTGAAGGCGATGGGATGATCGGTTTCCAGATAGTCACGATCCAGCTGTAGTCTGGTCTCTTCGGTCTCAATCCGGGAGAATCGCTTGCCATCTGGGTAAGGTTGGTGAGCAACCACATCCCCCTTCAGAATCAGCTCGTTATTTCGTTTCCACTGCGTGCCCCTGTCGGCCCTCAGTTGCCACGGGGGCTTGTCGGCATGGTAGGTGGTGCCGCGTGGCTGAACCAGCTCTGCTCGGTCATCATCAGGATAGTGATCGACCCGTTCAGCAGTGAAGATGCTGGTGAGATTTCCCTGTAGATCCATCTTCGAGCGTTTGAAGTGGGTCATGAAAGAGTCACTGTTGTTCCCGGGGGTGTCCGGTGTGGTGAGTGGCTCCGGTGCGAGGTACCAGGTGAGCAACACAGCAATGGCAAGAAAGAGGGTGAGCAGGTTTTTGGGGGAGTACATCGGTTCGTTCGAGTACTAGTTGGTGAGACCGGAGAGGTTCTCGATCATTGGTTGCAGAGTGCCCTGTGCATTCATGATCAGATCACAAGTATCTCGTGCGCCCCCCAGTCCACCTCGGTTGGGAGTCACCCAATGTGCTCGGGACTGTACTTCTGGGTGGGCATCCGCGACGGCGATGGAGAGTCCAACCTCCACCATCACCGGGAGGTCAATCAGGTCATCCCCAACATAGGCAACCTGTTCTGCCTCCAGATTGAGAGATGATGCGATTTTGCGATAAGCGGGGAGCTTGTCGGACTGCCCCTGATAGAAGTGCTGAATTCCCAGGTTCTCCATGCGATGTGCAACCACTTGGGAAGAGCGCGCGGTGATGATCGCCACCTCGACACCGCTGCGTATCAACATCTTCATCCCCAGTCCATCTTTGGAGAAGAAGGCCTTGTACTCTTGGCCATCATCCCCGAAGAAGAGGCGGCCATCGGTGAGTACGCCGTCGACATCAAAAATCACCAGTTTGATCTTTTCGGCGCGTTGCTGCAGGGTGGCTTCGATCTTCATATTGTCAGAATACTAAACTGCCTTGGCGTGGAGTAGATCGAGCATATTGAGTGCGCCCACAATTCTCTGTTCTGAGTCAACCACAAAGAGGCCATTGATGT
The DNA here is from genome assembly GCA_964551545.1 of uncultured Piscirickettsiaceae bacterium. Lineage (GTDB taxonomy): Bacteria > Pseudomonadota > Gammaproteobacteria > Thiopontia. Next base: position 33,863 of record CAZKCT010000001.1, read on the forward strand.
TTTTGTGATCCATGATGTTGAGCGCCTCCTCAACCAGCAATTCGGCCTCGGCTGTGGTGCAGTTGGCGGTCATTACTTGGTCGACGGGGGTATTTTGGATATCGAGCTGCTGATCCATGGTGCGGCGTAGATCGCCATCGGTGTAGATTCCCTGCATTGCACCAAGATCGTCGACAATCGCGGTCATTCCAAGCCCTTTCGAGGTCATTTCCAGTAGAGCGTCACGAATCATGGCGCCGCTAGAGACTGTGGGGATGCGTTCCCCCTTGTGCATGATGTCGCCAATGCGCAGCAGCAGTCGTCGGCCCAGTGCTCCTGCAGGATGGGAACGGGCAAAATCTTCAGCGGTAAAGCCGCGGCTCTCCAGCAGTGCAACGGCAAGTGCGTCCCCCATCACCAGTGTGGCCGTGGTGCTGGAGGTGGGGGCAAGCCCCAGCGGACAGGCCTCTTTCTCTACGCCGACATTGAGATGGGTGGTCGACTCTGCTGCAAGGGTGGAGCTGGGGTTTCCGGTGAGTGAGATCATCGGTACCCCAAGGCGTTTGATCACTGGCAACAGCATCAATACTTCGCCGGTCTCCCCGGAGTTGGAGAGGGCGACGATGACATCCTCTTCGGTGACCATGCCTAAATCCCCATGGCTTGCTTCACCGGGGTGGACAAAGAAGGCGGGTGTACCGGTGCTGGCCAGGGTGGCGGCAATCTTGTTGCCGATATGGCCAGACTTCCCCATGCCGATGACGACGACACGACCTCGACACTGAAGGATGGTCTCGCAGGCCTGTTCAAAGCTCCGGTCAATTCGCGCCATCAGTGCTTCGATGGCAGCGGCCTCCTCCCGGACAACAGCCTGTCCTAGGGTGATCAGAGATTCGGTAACGGTTTTTTCTGTTGGCATAGAGAATAAATGTCTATTTTTAAAGCGGTGTTGTCATTGTCTGCTGGTACAGTAGCCCCAGATAGCCGACGAAGCAAGCGAGAAGGATGACGCCCTCAATACGGCCAATGGCCCGCTTTTCACTCTTGAACAGGGTCGACATCAGGAAGAGCAGAATCGTTAGCCCCGCCATAATGGTGTAGTCCCGGGTCAATACCTCGGTGTCGATGGTGCTGGGGAGGATCAGTCCGGGTAGGGCCAATACCCCAAGAATATTGAAGAGGTTAGAGCCGATGATATTGCCAATCGCCATGTCATGCTCCTGTTTACGAGCGGCGGTGATGGAGGCGGCAAGTTCGGGCAGACTGGTGCCGATGGCGATAATGGTGAGCCCAATCACCAGCTCACTGATCTCATAGGCCACGGCAATCTCCACGGCTGCCCAGACAATCAGCCGCGAACTCAAGAGGAGGACGACCAGTCCCACCAGTGTCCAGAGTAGTGCGCTGCTGAGAGAGAGCTGTTGGGGGATCTCCTCAGTGACCTCTGGAGCCAAGGTGTCGGTGCCGTCTTTTCGACTGTTCTGGATCAACCAGGTCATCAGCAGGAACAGAGAGGAGAGCAATAAAATGCCATCGAGACGATCGAGAGAATAATCCAGCAGCATCAGGCCACAGGCCAGTGTGACGATCAGCAGGATGGGAAACTCGCGACGCAGGATCTCGGAGCGTACGCCGATCGGCATGATCATTGCCGTGACGCCGAGTACCAAGGCGATATTGGCGATGTTGGAGCCGATGGCATTGCCGATACCGATCCCGGGGCTCCCCTCCAATGCTGCTAGTGAAGAGACCATCATCTCGGGTGCGCTGGTGCCAAAACCCATGATCACCAAGCCGATAATCAGTGGGGAGACGTGAAGGTGTTGTGCGGTTGCGGCGGCGCCCAGAACAAAACGGTCGGCGCTCCAGACCAGTAGGGCAATTCCGATGACAATGGCAATCAGGCTCTCAATCATCCTGGAATCTTCGGTTGGACGTGCCAGAGAGTGCGTACAGGCGTGCGCAGGACAAGGCACAACGACGCGTAATAGCCCGCTATTGCAAGGAGTTGTAACGAAGTAATGCGCACGCCTGTACGTGCTATCAGGTACGTAGCGATTTTCACCTGTTGAGTAAATGCGCTGCTCATCGAATTTTTCAGCAATTGCATGAGGTTATAGATTTTCAAAGCGGTCAACTGAGGATTCCAGGATTATGAGGCTGTAGTATACTGGATTGATGTCACAAGGGCGGAATCAACCACTGCTGCGACTGGGTACTTTGGGCTGGAGTGAGGGGTTTGAGTCAGCTCACTTCTATCCCGAAGATCTACCACAAGAGTGGCGCCTCACCTATCTCTCGAATGAGGTGGATCGGGTGGTGATTTCTGCTGCGGAGGTGTTGGCGGCGGATGAGGAGCAGATCGAAGAGTGGGAAGAGGATACTCATGAACAGTTTGGCTTTCTGCTTCTCTATCCTTCAGAGGATTCACTGGATCCGCTGTTACAGCGTCTGCGACCACTTGGAGAGAAGTTGGTCGGGACTATTGAAGAAAGTGCGTTGGAGTCCCTGTCGATTGATGTCGCTTCTGGTGAGGAGATTGGGCAGCTTCGTGGAGGGAGCGGCGTGGCCATCTTGATGCCTCGTGAAGTGCTTTCTCCCGCAGCCGTTCGGGCGACTGTTGAGGCGTTGCGAGCGCAGGATATGGATACCCTGTTGATCGCCCCATCCCCTGGATTTACTGCGAATTTGTCCAATTTCGAGACCATCTCCTCTCTGTTGGGGTAGTGGGCGCGTATAATGCCCACTTTCCGTTCCGATTGAGAGCATTTTACTGTGCCGAGACCCCATCGATCCAAAACGCATGCCGCGCGAGGCCGTCAGAAACGACGACCCGTCGATCGTCTAGTGCGGATTCGTGGGGTTGAATTTGTTCATGAGGCTGGCACCGGGGTAAAAACCTCGCTGTTTCAGGGGATTGATCTGGATATCCATCGCGGCAAAGTGGTTGCGATTCTGGGGCCGAGCGGCACCGGCAAGACAACGCTACTGAAACTGATTGGGGGGCAGCTGGAGCCGAGCCGAGGCTCGGTTGAGGTGGATGGTCAAGTGCTATCTGAGTTGTCGCGCCGATCGCTGTTTCAGCTGCGCCAGCGCATGGGGATGCTGTTTCAGAGCGGCGCACTGTTGACCGATCTGGATGTCTTTGAGAATGTGGCCTTTCCGATTCGTTCGCATACCCGACTTCCAGAAACCATGGTGCGCGACCTGGTACTGATGAAGCTGGAGGCGGTGGGGTTGCGTGGAGCGCAATCGTTGATGCCGTCTGAGCTTTCGGGCGGAATGGCACGCCGGGTTGCGCTGGCGCGAGCGATTGCACTGGATCCAATGATGGTGCTCTATGATGAGCCCTTTACCGGGCAGGATCCGATCTCGATGGGGGTGCTGATGAAGCTGATTCGGGAGCTTAATCAGGCATTGAGATTGACCAGTGTGGTGGTCTCCCATGATGTTGAAGAGACCTTGGCGATTGCCGATTATGCCTATCTGATTTCGGGGGGGCAGGTGGTCGGAAAAGGGACCCCGCAACAGATTCGTCAGGCGGCCTCTCCATGGGTGCAGCAGTTCCTTCGAGGTGAACCCGATGGACCGGTCTCTTTCCATGCTGAGGCGCTCCCTGTTGAACAGGAGTTGATGGCGTAATGGTGTCACCACAGCGACTGTTCTCAATGTTTCGGCGCTTGGGGCGGGGGCAGCTTTTTCTGTTGCATCTGCTGGGGGGGGTAACCGCCTGCTCCTCTCGTTTGCCGTTGATGGTGCAGCAGCTCTATGCCATTGGGGTTCATTCGCTGCCAATTGTGGCGGTGGCAGGCCTGTTTGTGGGGATGGTATTGGGGCTGCAGGGGTACAACACACTGGTTGATTTCGGTGCGGAGGACTCGCTGGGGGTGCTGGTTGCCCTCTCTCTGGTGCGGGAGTTGGGGCCTGTGGTTGCGGCGCTGCTATTTGCCGGGCGCGCTGGGTCGGCATTGACGGCAGAGATTGGGTTGATGAAGAGCACCGAACAGCTCTCGGCGATGGAGATGATGGCGGTCGATCCGGTGCACCGTATTGTTACCCCGCGTTTTTTGGCTGGTGTGCTTTCGTTGCCGCTATTGACGGCGATCTTTACTCTGTTGGGGGTCGTTGGTGGTTATCTGATTGGTGTCCCACTACTGGGGATTGATGACGGGGCGTTCTGGTCGCAGATGCAGGCTCAGGTGGATTACTATGACGATGTCCTCAGTGGCATCATCAAGAGCCTGGTGTTTGGTGTGGTGGTCACCTGGATTGCGCTGTTTGAGGGGTATGATGCCCTGCCAACGTCGGTGGGGGTGGCTCGGGCAACAACAAAGACGGTGGTACATGCCTCGCTGGCAGTATTGTCGCTCGATTTTATATTGACGGTGGTGATGTTTTGATCACCTCCGAACATTGATGGGTGGAAAAATAAGATGAGACAGAGCAGAACTGTTGAGATCTGGGTGGGGCTATTTGTAGGGCTCGGGATTGCGGCGCTGGTAGTGCTGGCATTCTATGTGGGCAATCTGGGTAGCTATAATGATGAGGCCCACTACCGGTTAGAGGCCCGTTTTGATGAGATCGGTGGCCTCAAGCCTCGTTCTCCAGTGACGATCTCAGGGGTTCAAGTGGGCCGAGTGACCACAGTGAGTCTCGATCCACTGGAGTATCGTGCCGTCGTGAGGATGGAGATTGATCCATTGAAGCTGCCACTGCAGCGGCTTGGGGAGCAGGGGGAGCCGTTACTGAATGAGCAGGGGGAGGCGTTGCTGTGTGGCCCGGACGGGGTGCCTCCTGCCTGTGCCACCGTGCTCTATGAGGATGCATCGGCCTCTGTACTCACTGCCGGGATGCTGGGGGAGCAGTATATCGGGCTGGAACCTGGTGGTGGTGCGCTCGGATTTCTCTACCCTGGAGATGAAGTGCGGATGACGCAGTCATCGATTGCGTTGGAGCAGGTGATTGGCCAGTTCCTCTTCAATCAAGTGGACCGCAATTGATCCCGGAAGGCCGGAAGAAATGAGATCGTCTATAACAAAATGTAGGTTGCCGGCCATTGAACAAACAGGGAAAATAGGCCGTTCCGCTTCGAACCGTTTAAGAAAGAACGTACTTTAGTGATGAACAGACAGCCCAAAACTCTTCTATTCCTTATCTTTTTAATGTTTGGATGGTTTTCCAGTGCATCTGCCACAACAGCAGAGACGCCAGACCTGACCATGCAGCGTCTCACCGATCAGGTGATGAGTCGTTTGATCGAGAAAGAGGCGTTTCTCAAACAGAACCCTGATCAGGTGCAGCAGGTCGCGCGCGAGTTGGTGGACGAGTTTGTCATTCCTCATCTCGATATGAAGTTGATGTCACGCTGGATCGTCGGCAAGAGCTGGCGCAAGGCGACGGCCAGCCAGCGGCAGCGATTCATCGATGAGTTTACCGGCATGTTGATTCGCACCTACGCCAGTGCGTTGCTAGAATTCCGGGGTAAGAGTGTGATCTTCAAACCATTCAAGCGTGACCCCAAGCGTAAAGATGGCGTCGTGCGGGCAGAGTTCTCTAGTAACGATGGAACCCCGGTGATTCCCGTGCTATTCCGAGTGCGTCCCAACAAGCAGGCAGAGTGGAAGATTTTTGACATCATTGTGGATGGGATTAGTCTGGTGAAGAACTACCGCTCCAGCTTTGGTGCCGAAATTCGAAAGGTGGGACTTGAGGGGTTGATCCAGCGGCTCTCCAGTCACAATCAGGGGCAGCAGGAGGGGTGAGTGGACCGCACTTCTCGATGGAGGTGGATGACTCTGGTCAGATCCTGATTCGGGGAGAGCTCACCTTTGCAACGGTCGAGCGTGCGCTGAAAGTCTCTTCAAAATTGTTTGTATCAGAATCCACGTCGGCAGACTCAATCACCATCAATCTCAAGAAGGTGCGTAGAGTGGATAGTGCGGGGCTCTCGCTGTTGCTGGAGTGGATGCGCCACTTTCGTCGTGAACAGAAGACGGTCTTCTTTGACAAGGTTCCCTATTCACTGCAGCGCCTCTCTCGGATTGGCGGAATCGAGTCTCTGCTTCTCTCTGTGACAGCGACCCGGCCCCTCTTCTAGGAGGATGAACAAGGCGCCTGCCATTGCACTGCATCAGGTGGAGAAGCAGTATGCATCTACCCACGCCCTGAAGGGCGTCAGTTTTCAGATTGAACAGGGGGAGTTCTTCGGGTTGTTGGGGCCGAATGGTGCCGGTAAATCGACCCTGATCAATATCATGGGGGGGCTGGTCCGAGCCACTTCCGGGCGGATTGAAGTGATGGGGCATGATGTGGTTTCCGATTACCGCAATGCCCGCAAGCGCATCGGTATTGTGCCGCAGGAACTGGTCTACGACCCCTTCTTCACTGTCTGGGAGATGTTGACCATCCAGTCGGGCTATTTTGGCCTGGGGCGAGAGAATCATGCTTGGCTCGATGAGTTGTTGGAGACGCTAAATCTGACCGAGAAGCGAGATGAGAACGTGCAGCGCCTCTCGGGTGGGATGAAACGTCGGGTGTTGATTGCGCAGGCCTTGGTCCATCGCCCGCCGGTCGTGGTGCTGGATGAGCCGACGGCTGGGGTCGATGTGGAGCTGCGGCGTGCCCTGTGGAGTTTTGCCCATCGTCTCCATAGTGAGGGGCATACCATCGTGCTCACCACCCACTATCTGGAGGAGGCGGAGTCGATGTGCGACCGCATCGCGATTCTCAACCGGGGGGAGTTGGTGGCGCTGAATGCTCAGCAGGCGCTGATCGCCGATTACGCTCATCAGATTGGGGTGTTCGACGGACGTCTGGATGGTGCACTGCCGGAGATCGTCGAAAATGCCATCGTCTCCCGCAGTCGCAACCGTACCCAGATTTGTGTCCCGCGCGGCCCAGAACGGCAGGCACTGTTCCAGCAGTTGGCTGCAATCGGGATTGAGCGGCAGCAGCTTCAGCTGCGAGAGCCAACGTTGGAAGAGGTTTTTCTCGGGTTAACCGGAGACGATGCGCGATGAACGGATATGGCAGCTGGACCCTGTTCAAGAAAGAGGTGTGGCGCTTTCTCAAGGTCTTCGTGCAGACGGTGCTGGCACCTGCAGTCTCCACATTGCTCTACCTGCTGGTCTTTGGCGTGGTGTTCGAAGAGGCGGTGGTGGTCTATGAGGGGCATAGTTACAGCAGTTTCCTGATCCCTGGATTGGTGATGATGACACTGGCGCAGAACGCCTTTGCCAACAGCTCCTCCAGTATTCTGCAGTCCAAGATGAATGGAAATATCATCTTCATGCTGCTGTCGCCACTCTCCTCGTTGGAGGTCTACTCCGCATTTCTTGGGGCGGCCATCCTGCGCGGACTGGTGACGGGAGGCTCGGTATTGTTGATTGCGGCGCTCCTGGTTCCGGTGGAGATTCACTCTTTTGGATTGATTCTGCTCTTTGCGCTGCTGTCGAGCGGGGTGCTGGGGGCGCTGGGGATTGTTGCCGGGGTTTGGTCGGAGAAGTACGATCACCTGTCGGCATTTCAAAACTTTATCATCTTGCCGCTCACCTTCCTCAGTGGGGTCTTCTTCTCGATTCAGGATCTCTCCCCGTTTTGGCAAAATGTCTCCAGCTGGAATCCGGTCTTCTATCTGATTGACGGCTTCCGATATGGTTTTCTTGGGGTTTCAGATGTCTCCCACCTGCAGAGTCTGATGATCGCATTCACCTTTCTGCTATTGCTAAGCGGGGTTTGCGTGGCCATTCTCCGTTCCGGGTACAAGTTGCGAGGTTAGTGATGGATCGATTGCGCATCATAGGGGGCAAACCACTTCACGGCAGAGTGAGAATCTCTGGGGCGAAGAATGCGGTGCTGCCGATTTTGGCGGCCTCCCTATTGGCAGAAAGCCCAGTGTCGATCCGTAGAGTCCCCCAATTACACGATGTCAGCACCATGATGAGCCTGCTCTCTGAGATGGGCGTGGGCGTGACGCTGGAAGATTCCAATGGATTGCGGGTGGATGCAGCGGAGATATCAAACCCGGTGGCAACCTATGATCGGGTCAAGACCATGCGGGCCTCGATTCTGGTATTGGGCCCTCTGCTGGCGCGGGTGGGCGAGGCTAGGGTCTCTCTACCGGGCGGCTGTGCCATCGGGGCGCGTCCGGTCAATCTCCATGTCGATGGGCTGCGGGCAATGGGTGCCGAGATTGAGATCGAGCAGGGGTACATCCATGCCACAGCCAAAAAACTGAAAGGAGCCCATATTCTGCTCGATTCAGTGACAGTAACCGGCACACAGAATCTGATGATGGCAGCCGCTCTGGCTGAAGGGAGGAGTGTGCTGGAGAATGCAGCAAGAGAGCCGGAAGTGGTCGATCTCGCCAACTTCATCAATGCAATGGGCGGACGAGTCAGAGGTGCAGGTACGGCAACCATTGAGATAGAGGGTGTCGAGCGACTGCAGGGCGTTGAATATAGCGTGATTGCCGACCGCATCGAAACCGGTACCTATCTGGTGGCCGCAGCGATGACCGGAGGCTCAGTAGAGCTGGTTGACACCGATCCGCTGCTGCTGGAGTCTGTGCTGCTCAAGCTGGGGGAGGCGGGGGCGAAGATCGATACCACAGATCACTCCATCTCATTAGAGATGAGAGAGGGGCGCCCCAAGGCGGTCAGTTTTACCACGGCGCCTCACCCCGCATTCCCCACTGATATGCAGGCCCAGATGATGGCAATGAATAGCATTGCAGACGGGATGGGGATGATCTCTGAGACCATCTTTGAGAATCGCTTCATGCATGTGCCTGAGCTGCAGCGGATGGGGGCGAATTTGCAGATTGATGGTCATACCGTGGTTGTCAACGGGGTTGCCTCTCTGACTGGCGCACAGGTGATGGCGACTGATCTGCGTGCATCGGCAGGACTGGTGTTGGCAGGCCTGGCGGCAGAGGGGGAGACCATCATTGACCGCATCTATCACATTGATCGCGGCTACGAGGCCATCGAGGAGAAATTGATGCAACTGGGGGCAGAGATTGAACGACTGCCGTAACTGAATCAGTTACAATTCGCGCATGGAAAAGCCATTGACAATTGCTCTCTCCAAAGGGCGGATCTACAAGGACACCCTGCCGCTTTTAGAGGCGGCGGGGATTCGTCCTGTTGATGATCCTGTTACTAGCCGCAAGCTGATTCTCGATACCAACCTCGACCATGTGAAGGTGGTGGTGATCCGTGCCACCGATGTCCCCACCTTTGTGGAGCGCGGCGTGGCCGATCTCGGTGTTGCAGGCAAGGATGTGTTGATGGAGCATGGCGGTGAAAACCTCTATGAGCCACTCGATCTGCAGATCGCCAAGTGTCGAATGATGACCGCCGGTGTGGTCGGTGCGCCAGAGCCCACAGGCCGGATGCGTATCGCTACCAAATATGTGAAGTCGGCACAGGACTATTTTTCCTCTCTGGGGCAGCAGGTCGAGATCATCAAACTCTACGGGGCGATGGAGCTGGCACCGCTGGTGGGACTGGCTGATCGCATTGTCGATCTGGTCGAGACCGGGAATACTCTCAAGGCCAATGGGCTGGAGCCACTGGAAGAGATTGCCCACATCAGCTCTCGGCTGGTGGTCAACAAGGCCTCCATGAAGATGAAGAGCCGCCAGGTCAAGTCACTGATTGATTTGATGGCGGTCGCTGTTGAGCAGCGCTGAAAATGCACTTTTCCCGCGATGATTGCGTCAGCTCCGTACTCGAGTCCTCATGTACTGAAATGTACATTCCGGCCCTCCGTGCGGTGCTTCCTTGTCCTCACGGAAAAATTACTATTTTCAGCACCACTCAAGTAGAAAAGAACCAAGGATAGTCACCATGAGAAGATTGAATCGTGCCGATGCCGGTTTTGATGCCGAATTGGAGCAGCTGCTGGCGTGGGAGGGGGTCTCCAACGATCAGGTTAATGAGACGGTTCGTGAAATTATCCGTGAGATTCGTGGCCGTGGAGATGAGGCGCTGGTGGAGTACACCAATCGCTTTGACCGCCTCACGGCAGCGAGCATGGATGAACTGATCCTGCCGCAGGAGCGACTGCAGCAGGCACTGGATAATCTGCCGGAAGATCAGCGCAAGGCACTGGAGCTCTCCGCAGAGCGTGTTCGGCTTTATCATGAGCACCAGAAGGTGGAGTCGTGGAGCTACACCGAGGACGACGGTACCATGCTGGGGCAGCAGGTGACGGCGCTTGATCGTGTGGGGCTCTATGTGCCGGGTGGCAAGGCAGCCTATCCTTCCTCAGTGCTGATGAATGCTGTGCCTGCCAAGGTGGCGGGTGTTGAAGAGTTGATTATGGTCGTACCGACGCCGGATGGTGTCGTCAACGAGCTGGTGCTGGCAGCAGCGGCAATCTCCAATGTGGATAAGGTTTTCTGTGTCGGTGGCGCACAGGCGGTTGCAGCGCTGGCCTACGGGACTGAGAGCGTGCCGCAGGTAGATAAGATTGTCGGGCCTGGGAATATCTATGTGGCGACGGCCAAAGGGATGGTCTTTGGTGCGGTTGGCATCGACATGATTGCAGGGCCGTCTGAGATTTTGGTGGTCTGTGATGGCCAGACCGATCCCGACTGGATTGCGATGGATCTCTTCTCGCAGGCGGAGCATGATGAGGACGCACAGTCGATTCTGGTCTCCCCCGATGCGGACTTTCTCGATCAGGTCGAGGCGAGCATTAACAAACTGCTCGACGGCATGGAGCGTGCCGACATCATCCGCACAGCATTGAAGGATCGAGGTGCACTGATTCAGGTCGGGAGCATGGATCAGGCGCTGGAGGTGATCAACACTATTGCACCGGAACATCTGGAGCTGTCGGTTGATGACCCTCAAGCACTATTGCCTGGCATCAAGCATGCGGGTGCGATCTTTATGGGGCGCTATACTGCTGAGGCATTGGGCGACTACTGTGCGGGACCAAACCACGTCCTGCCGACCTCGCGCACTGCCCGCTTCTCCTCGCCGCTGGGTGTCTACGATTTCCAGAAGCGCTCCAGTCTGATCATGTGTTCCGCCGATGGCGCATCAGAGCTGGGCAAGACGGCCTCAGTGCTGGCGCGGGGCGAGGGGCTGACGGCTCATGCGCAGTCGGCTGAGTATCGTATTAAGTAGCTTTTACCATGAAGGGCCTGAAGAATATGAAGATTCTTTGTCGGCAGTTCTTCATGAACTTTATATTCTTCATGGTGTAATCTGTTTCAATGATGAAAGATTGGGTACGTCCTGAGATTGCCGCGCTGTCGGCCTACCATGTTCCCGCTGCCGGGGATTGGGTCAAGCTTGATGCGATGGAGAATCCCTATCCATGGCCGGAGGATCTTCAGAAACAGTGGCTGGACGCCCTGCCTGAGGTCGAGCTGAACCGTTACCCGGATCCAGCGGCGCACCAATTAACGGCTGAGCTATGTAAAGTAATGGATGTGCCCGAAGGGTACGAGATTGTGTTGGGCAATGGCTCGGATGAGCTGATCCAGCTGTTGATGATGGTGGTGGCTGCACCGGGACGGAAGATCCTGGCCCCGGAGCCGACCTTTGTGATGTACGAGATGATCGCAAAGTTTGTTGGTATGGCGTTTGTTGGGGTGCCACTGGATGGTGAGTTCAATCTTGATCTTGATACTATGGTGGCGGCGATTGAGCAGCATCAGCCTGCGGTGACGTTTTTGGCCTATCCCAATAACCCGACAGGTAACCTGTTTGATCGTGCCGCGGTCGAGAAGATCCTTGAGGTGGCTGAGGGCTTTGTGGTGGTCGATGAGGCCTACCATGTCTTCGCTGAAGAGAGCTTTATGTCAGAGTTGCCCAACCATGAAAACCTGTTGGTGATGCGTACCGTCTCCAAGATGGGGCTGGCGGGGTTGCGTCTGGGGTTGATGGCGGGCGATCCGCGCTGGATCAATGAGATCAACAAAGTGCGCCTCCCCTACAATATCAATGTGCTGACTCAGCACGCGGCGACTTTCATTCTGCGCCATGCCGAGGTGCTGGAGGCGCAGGCGGTAACTCTGAGAGAGGAACGAGAGAAGCTGCTACAGGCGCTTGAGTCGATTGATGGCGTAGTACAGGTCTATCCCAGCCGAGCCAACTTCATCCTGTTTCGGGTGGCAGAAGGGCAGGCGACTCCGTTGTTTGAGGTGATGAAGGTGGGTGGTGTGTTGGTCAAGAACCTCTCTCCGGCAGGCGGTGCGTTGGTGGATACGATACGTGTCACGGTCAGTCGTTCGGAAGAGAATAGACAATTTCTGGATGCGCTCTCTGCAGGATTGATGTCAATCAAATAGGCAGAAGGAACTGTTTCTCAAGGGCGTTCTATTCGCTCTAAAATCAATATTTTCCACTCTGAAGTGGTTCATTTTCTGCGGTATAAATCACCATGCAAGTACTCCATGAATTGTTTAGACGCTGGCGGATCATTGCGGCTGATCTGATCTGATCTGATCAGTGCGGAGCGACATACCGAGGACTTCAATAGCAGTCGAGGGCAGATTCTGCACGGCCGGATACAGGTAGTGGCGGTCATTACCTCGTTACTGGCTTTGCTCTGGATACCGGTTGATTTTCTGATGCTGCAACCCGAGCCCTTCCAGATGGTATTGTGGATGAGGGTGTTATGGAGTCTGCTCTTTCTGGTGGTTGCCTTTGGCTGGCCTCAGCAAGACCATTCGTTAAGGCGAGGCTACTTGAGGCTGATCGCAATGATGTTGATCTACGCGCTCGCCTATTTCTATCTCTGGTTCTTTGTCTTTGAGAGTGCGCAGCAGCAGGATTTCACGGCTGGTTACTCCTTTGTCCCCTATATCGCCATCATGATGTTGGCTGTTTTTCCGTTGACGCTGTTTGAGGGCATGGTGGCCATTGTGTTGGTTGTGCTGGCGGTGTTGGGTACAGACCTCCAGACCAGCACTATTTTGGCGTTGCCGATCTGGATCAAGCTCTGGTTTATGGGGGTGATTGCAATCATCGTGATGTGGGCCAGTGCCTCGCAGCTCCATGGGTTGATGGCGCTCTATCGGGAGGCGACCCGGGATGCGGTGACCGGGCTCTTCAATCGGCGCCTGATTCTTGAGGAACTTCAGCGGCTACGCAACGAGCTGCTAGAGAAGGGACAGCCGGGTGCCGTGATGATGGTCGATCTTGATCGTTTCAAGCGGATCAATGATGAGTACGGACACCTTAGTGGAGATCGAGTACTGCAGGACTTTGCCCGAGCAGTGACAGGTCTGCATCCCGCGCTGGTACAGGTTGGGCGCTATGGGGGAGAGGAATTTCTAATTCTTGCCTCTGGAGTGGCGGGTGAGGAGGCCTGTAAGATTTCTGAAATGGTCAATCAGGCACTGCGAAATCGCAGTGTGGCTGGAGTAGATGGTGAACTGATCCAGTATACGGCCAGTATCGGTGTGGCAGAGTTCGTTGAGGGGGAGAGTGATGAATCACTACTCAATCGAGCGGATCAGGCACTCTATCTTGCCAAGGGTGGTGGGCGCGATAGTACCGTGCTGGCAGAGCCAGAGGCTTGCTAGATTCGTTTACTGTTTAGGCCCGATCTTTACCTGCCAGCGTGCCGCCTCGCCATTGTGAATGCCACGGAGCTCGATGGTGGAGCCCAGTGGGCGGTTGAGCGCGTAGTGGGCAATTTCTTCGCCGCTTTGAATGGCATCACCATCGACATGGGTGATGATATCTCCTGGCGTTAATCCCGCCTGAGCCGCAGGCCCATTGCGGTAGATGCCAGCCACCAGTGCTCCGTGTGTGGTGCGTACCCCGAATGACTCTGCCAGTTCGGGAGTCAAATTTTGCATCTCGACACCCACCCACCCCCGCTGGACTTTTCCATGCTCAATCAGCTGCTCCATGACATGCTGCGCCGTGGCGACCGGGATGGCAAACCCAATCCCATGAGAGGCACCGGTCTTGGAGAAGATGGCGGTATTGATCCCGATTAGGTGACCATCGGCATTGATTAGTGCGCCGCCGGAGTTTCCAGGGTTGATGGCGGCATCGGTCTGGATGAAGTTTTCCTGGTTGCTGATGCCAAGCTGGTTGCGATTGGTGGCACTGATGATGCCCATGGTGACAGTCTGGCCCACCCCAAATGGGTTGCCGATGGCGAGTACCACGTCCCCCACCCGTAGAGGGCTGGAGTGGCCAAAGGTAATTGACGGGAGGTCATCCATATCCATCTTCAGTAGTGCAAGATCGGTTTCCGGGTCGTTGCCGATCAGCTGTGCCTTGCTGATACGGCCATCATGGAGGGAGATTTGGATCTCATCTGCGCCATCAATGACGTGGTTATTGGTGAGGATGTAACCATCGCGGCTGACAATGACGCCGGACCCAAGACTGGTCTCCAGCCGCTTGCGCGGCACAGTGCGGAGCTGGTCCCCAAAGAAGTGGCGAAACACCGGGTCGTCAAACAGGCTGATGCGGCGTTCGGTCACTACCTTGGCGGTATTGATGTTGACCACTGCAGGGGCTGCCTTATCGACCGCGTCAGCATAGGACACGGGTCCTTGGTGGTTGGCGCTTGGATTGCTGCTCTGTTGAATCTCGACTACGGGACCAGAGCGGACAAAAATCTCCGGACGCAGCAGCATCAGCAGAAAGAGTCCGGCCAACGCGAAGGTGGTGAGGCGAATCAGTGTGGTGACAACAGATGAATTCATGGGCGGATCATAACGAATCTATGTTACAAATATCGGAACTGTTTAGCTCACTTCTAAAACAGCTACAGGTGTTGCTGAACAGTGACCAAAATATCAGGTTAACCAGAAATATGGGGATGGTATGGACAGAAATCAACTGCTCCAGTCACTGGATGCGCTGCTGGAGGTGGACCGTTACAAGGATTATGCCCCCAATGGACTTCAGGTCGAAGGGGGCTCAGAGGTCAATGTCATTGTCACGGCGGTAACCGCTTCGCAACGGGCGATTGATGTTGCAATTGAGCTTGGTGCAGAGATGTTGCTAGTGCATCACGGTTACTTCTGGAAAGGAGAAGATCCCTGTGTTGTGGGAATGAAACAGCAACGATTGAAAAAGTTGCTGGGGCATGGAATCAATCTGGCGGCCTACCACCTACCGTTGGATGGCCATCCACAACTCGGAAATAATGCACAGTGGGGGAAGCTTCTCGAGTGTGTTGTGGAAGGGGTGCTAGAGGATGCAGAGTTGGTTTGTTACGGCACCTTGAATGAGCCACTCACAGCGGAGGCGTTTGCTTGCAAGGTTGAGTCCGGGCTGGGCAGAAAGCCGCTTCTGATTGAGGGTCACCAGCGGCCGATTCAGAGAATTGGTTGGTGTAGTGGTGGGGCGCAGGACTATCTCGACCAAGCTGCAGCAGCGGGTCTGGATGCCTATCTTAGTGGTGAGGTTTCAGAGCGGAATTACCACCAGGCAGTAGAGCAGGGGATCTGCTATCTTGCCTGCGGCCATCATGCGACGGAGCGAGGTGGTGTGCAGGCGCTGGGGCAGTGGATCGAGGCGCAGCATGGCCTGAGTTGTCACTTTGTGGATGAAGAGAACCCGGTCTGAGTGAGGGCTCAACAAGAGAGGAAGATAAGATGGGTGAGGAATACAGGGGGAGTTGTCACTGTGGTGCCATTGCGTTCTCCTATCATGGAGAGTCGATTGCCAAGGGGTTGCGCTGCAACTGCTCGATTTGTGCACGCAAGGGGGCGATGATGAGTACTGAGGTGATTGCTCCCGAGCAGCTACAGATCGATGCAAAACCGGGGGTATTGGGGCTCTATCAGTTTGGGGAGAAAACGGCCAAACACTATTTTTGTAAGGAGTGTGGTATCTATCCATTCCATGAAACGGCCCGCTTCCCTGGCCACTTTCGAGTCAATCTGGGCTGTATCGAGGGCCTGGATCCTCTGCAGCTGGAAGTGGAAACCTTTGATGGAAAGCATCTGCTCTGAGTTGCCAGTGCGTAGTCTTATTGGCTGACCTTTGGTCTTGTTAATGGGTCTTGTTAAATCGAGAGGCTGCCGCTGACCGAAAAAACCGGTGTCTCTTTGCCGCGGTTCTCCGGGGCACACCCCGCTGCGATCTCCAGGCACTTCTGCTGGTTCTCTTTAGCGATTTTGACAATGGAGGGGTCCAGCTTTTCACTTTCGACATATTGGTCGAGGATCTCGATGATTTGTGGAAGCTCCATCCCTTTTCGATAGGGGCGGTTCTGTGCGAGGGCCTGGAAGACATCGGCAACGGAGAGAATGCGTGCCTCAATGGAGAGGTTGTCCGGGGTGGGATGGAAGGGATAACCGGCGCGGTTGATTCCTTCATGGTGGTAGGCGGCCCAGAGGGCAATATCCTCGATCCCATCAATATAGCGCAGAATCTGGTAGGTCTCATAGCTGTGGCGATTCATGACCGAGCGCTCCATCTCATTGAGTGCGCCTGGTTTGTCGAGAATGGCGTCTGGCATCCTCAATTTGCCAATATCGTGGAGAAAGCCGGCAATCTCTACCTTGTCGACCTGCTCCTCTGAGAGCCCGTGGTGGGTGGCAAGGTAGCGTGCCAGTACCCCAACTCGGGTGGAGTGTTGCGCGGTAAAGGGACTTTTCTGATCGACAATATAGGAGATGATCAGTGCCATCTGTCGAATCTGCTCAAGATTGAGTGGTTGTCGTTGCTGAACCTTGCCCATCTCCCAGGTGAAACGGATCACATGGCGCTCCTCCAGTGCAACCCAGAAGGCCTCGGACTGTTGGATCTCTAGAAAGGCGTCGACCAGCTCAGAGTCAAAATAGTGGTCGCGATAACTCTCAATGGATCGAGTGACCTCCTCTTTAAAGAGCAGAATGTCCTTGCCGTAGTGGGCCGCTGACATCACATCGATGCGGTCCGAGAGGAAGATTAGATTGGCCCTGCGACGATCTTCCGGGCTGAGATCGGTATTCTGTAATGTCTCCCACGGCGTGTGGTGGTGGAGAATCGGGAGCGCAAAGGGGGTGAGTGGTTTGAACTCTTTCAGTAACTGGTAGCCAATCTCACAGTGGATGTGAGCGTCTTCCCAGTCAAAATGGCTGACCAGGTTGTTGTGGACCTGATCAGAGGAGACACCGCAGTCATGGAGCAGTCCCAGCTCAAAGAGGAAGTGGATCTCGGAGGCCTCGTATCCGAGGTGGTGAGCCAGTTGAGTGGCGATGTAGCCGACCCGCTTACCGTGGTTGGTGTCGTTCATCCCCACCAGGTCAACGGTGCTCTCAATTGCCAGCACCATCTGATGAGGGTCAATCTGTAGCGTGGAGGTTTGTGTCATGGTGGCCTCTAGGGAGTGGGATGATATATAACAAATTGTATCGTACCTCTTATAGTCGACACCTTATCCTGAGTCAATTCAGGGTTATTTACTTGACTGAAAAAGTTGGTTATTGGTAGGATAGGATCTTTATATTGCCTCGATGCTGTCGCGCATCTGAAAGGGGTTGAGATTTGTCAGTGAGCCCCTATGATGAGTGTCGTTATCGACTGATAAGGGGCCAAAAAGGAGCCATAAACATGGATGTATTGGAGAGAATTGATCAGCAGGTCAAGAACAACCCGGTGGTGATCTACATGAAAGGGACGCCGCAGTTTCCGGTTTGTGGTTTCTCAAGTCGTGCCTCGGCGGCACTCAAGCAGACAGGGGTCGAGTTCTCCTATGTCAATGTGCTGGAAGATCCGGAGATTTTCGAGAATCTGCCGCGCTATGCCGATTGGCCCACTTTCCCGCAGATCTATGTCGATGGGGAGCTGATTGGTGGCTGTGACATCACCCTGGAACTTCACGAAAAGGGTGAGTTGCAGTCGATGATGGAGGCAGCGACCCGGCAGGAGGGCTGATCCAGTCCAGAATCACGGCATTAGGTGGCCTGTCCAGTCGTCAAATATGGAATGGGCTATCTCATCTGTTTGGGTGCCCCAATTGAATGGATCAATGGGTTGTTTTTCTAATGCTTTGAACAGTTGCCTGAATAGTTCCTATGAGTGCATCATTGACGTTGGTAGATAGTGACGAAACATTAGATCTTGAGTACATCATGTATGCTACTGATCGAGGATCGAGCACTAAGCATATTGGCGCACGTTTCTTGTGGCATTTCGATGGGACTACACTTAAATATGCAGGAGTAAATCCGTCTGATGTTGGTGGAGAATTAGTCTGGTCAAATGTGCGCCCGGTTGATGGACTGTAGTGGCGTGCGTCAAGGGGGCCACTTCAAGAATCCAAGTTTTTATAAGTGACGGAGGAAGTTTTGTGGTCTCTGGTGTGGGGCGCGCTGGAGGGGTGTAGTTGATAGAATTGGGAATTTTCTGTCTGGGGCGCTACATTGGATGGTGTAAGGGGTTGGGTATGTCCTTTGGGGGTAGGTATTGCTGTGGCTCAAGTTGACGACTTGTCAAGAACAAGCGGGTTGTCAATTGCTGAAAAAGAGACTATATTCTGACTGAATTTAGTTCTCTGTTTTGGGAGTGATATGCACTATTCTACACAAATCAAGCCGATCAGCTACATCAAGGCCAATGCTGCAGAGGTGCTGGCGTCGTTGGCAGAGCAGCATCAGCCACTGGTGATTACGCAGAATGGAGAGGCCAAGGCCGTGCTTCAGGATATTTCCAGTTTTGAGGAGACGCAAGAGACGCTGGCGCTGCTAAAGGTTCTGGCGTTGGGTAATCAGGAGGTTGAGGCAGATCAACTGATTCCTGCAAGGGAGGCTATTTCTCAATTGCGTAGCAAGTACAGGTGAGTAGTGATCTGTTTGAGGTGTTTTTGACGCAAGGGGCTGAACAGGATCTGCAGTCAATTACCGATTATATTGCTCTGCATGACTCTCCAGAGCGTGCTGTATATGTGCTGGATCGGTTGCTTGAGGTGGTTACCAGTCTGGAGAATTTTCCGGAAAGAGGGGATTACCCTAAAGAGTTGTTAAGTTTGGGGATCAAGGAGTATCGTCAGCTTCACTTTAAACCCTACCGGTTGATTTACCGGATATTGGAAACACGGGTTGTGACCTATCTGATTGTGGATGGCAGGCGAGATTTCCAGTCTCTATTGGAACGCAGGTTACTGGGTTAAAGAGCTATCCCCTCAAATCGCCCACTCATCTGATCCCAATCGTTGACCATCTTGCAAAACAGTTTGGCGGTCTCCTCGGTATCGTAGAGTGCGGAGTGGGCTGCCTCGTGGTTCCACTCGACCTGGGCCGCCTCCGCCATCCGCGCCAGTACCGTCTGACCATAGAAGATGCCGCCCAGTGTTGCGGTATCAAAGCTGCTGAAGGAGTGGAACGGACTATTCTTGATCTTGCAGCGCTCAACGGCGGCGTTGACGAAACCAAGGTCAAACCAGGCATTGTGACCAATGAGAATGGCCCGGCTACAGCCGGTCGCTTTTACCGCCTTGCGGATCGGGTCAAAGATGACCTTCAGTGCCTCCTTCTCCTCCACGGCCATACGGAACGGATGCCAGGGATCACTGAGGCCGATAAACTCCAGTGCCTTGGGATCCAGGTTGGCGTTCTTGAAGGGGAGTACGTGCTGCTCATGGCTCTCCTGAATCGCCAGCTGGCCATTCTCATCGTAATTGAGGATGGAGGCAGCAATCTCCAGCAGTGCATCCTTCTTGGCATCAAAACCACCGGTCTCGACATCGACCACAACCGGCAGAAAGCCGCGAAAGCGCTTTGCAATAGGGGATTTTCCACTCATGCTCAATTCCCCTCCAGGGTACGAAGAAAGACCTTGGAGTTGCGTTTGTAGTTGTAGAGTGACTGGCGCTCAACAGGCAGGTCTGCCAGTTTTGCAGGCTCATACCCCTGTTCACGGAACCAGTGGCTGGTGCGGGTAGAGAGGACAAAGAGCTGGCGAATCGTCGATCCATCTTTCTGTAGTTGTTGATCGATATGTTGGAGCAGCAGATCACCCCGCCCCTCATCGCGATAGTCGGGGTGGATTGCAAGGCCGGCGATCTCGGCGACACCGTGACTGGGGTAGGGGTAGAGGGCGACTGTGCCAATGATGGTGCCATCACGCTCCATCACCGTGAAGTGGTTGATCTCGATCTCCAGTAGCTCGCGAGAGCGGGGAACCAGAATGCCCTCCTCCTCCAGTGGCTGGATCAGCTCGATAATGCCGCCCACATCTTCAATCGATGCAGGGCGGATCTGGTCGTAGCGGTCGGCGCAGATCATGGTGCCGATGCCGTCACGGGTGAAGAGCTCCTGCAGCAGACTGCCGCTCTCGATGCTGTCGATCAGGTGGGCACGCGGCACCCCCTGGCGACAGGCGTGGATGGCACTGATCAGGTGGCGTGCGGTCTGTTCTGGCAGTTTCTTGCGTTGTTCAAGTGTCTGCTCCGCCTCGTCCGGGGTGAGTTGACGTATCAGCCTCTTGCGCTGGTCAAGCAGCCCCGGCTCGTTGATCAGCGAGAGCATCTTGTCGGCCTCCAGCTGAATCGCCGCTGAGGTCGCCACATCCTCGCTGCTGAGGTTGAAGATCTCACCGGTGGGGGAGGTGCCGATTGGGGAGAGCAGCACGATGAACCCACTGTCGAGCAGCTGCTCAATGGCAGGGACATCAATTCTCCGAACCTCTCCAGTATGTTGATAGTCGACCCCTTCACGAACCCCCAGCGGGCGTGCGGTAACGAAGTTTCCAGAAGTGGTGCGAATGTCAGCGCCTGACATGGGGGAGTTGGGAAGGCCAGTAGAGAGCGCGCCCTCTAGTTCGAGGCGAATAGTTCCAACCGCCTCTTTGACGCAGAGCAGGGCCTCATCATTGGTGACCCGCAGGCCGTTGATGATCTCGCTTTCGCTATCGAAATCCTGTAGCCGCTCCTCAATTTGTGGGCGTGCGCCCGGCACCAGAACCAGACGGACGCCCAGGCTGTTGAGTAGCGCGAGATCCTGAATCAGCTCATGGAAGTGCTGATCCTTCAGCATCTCGCCGCCAAAGGTGATGACGAAGGTTCGCCCTCGATGTGCGTTAATATAGGGAGCCGCCCCACGGAACTGGGTGACAAAGTCGAGGGCCTGTCGACGAGCGTTACTGCCTCGTCTCTTTTTGGTTGCGGCTTTTTTGGTAGTCGTCACGGAGTGGAGTCGGCTGGTTGTAGTGGCTTGCTTGGATTGTAATGGTTCACGAGTCCCTGTAACTGATTCAGGGGTGAGCTAAACAGTTATGTTGGAATTATACCCACCGGGGAGAGTCATGGCAGAAATTCATACACTGGAACTTGGGTCGATGGAGAACTTCATCCACCTCATCATTGACCGTGCAAGCGGGGAGATGGCGGTGGTGGATCCTGCTTGGGAGGTTGATGAGATCATCGCCTATGCGGATGAGCATGGGTTGAAGATATCCACCATACTGCTGACGCATGGTCACCATGATCACATCAACGGAGTCGAGGCATTACAGCAGGCGACTGCTGCAACGGTCTATTTTCATCGTGTTGAGGCCAACTTTTTTGGCTTGGAACATCAAGGTTGGCGCCTGTTTGATTTGCCATTTCGCTGCCAGCTAGGGGAGAGCGAGATTGAGGCTGTTGGGACGCCAGGTCATACTCCGGGTAGCGTCTGTTACCACACGGGTGAACATCTGGTGACCGGAGATACCCTGTTTGTCTTTGGGTGTGGCCGCTGTGATCTGGAGGGGGGTGATCCGCTGGCGATGTACCATTCACTACAGCAGCTGCAGGCCCGTTTTAATGGTGAGACCCGGATCTATCCCGGTCATAACTACTCGGTGCAGTCCACCTCAACATTGTCAGAGGAGCAGGCAGGGAATCCATTTCTCCACTGTGCCAGTGAAGCCGATTTTGTCCACTATCGGATGGTGCTGCATGATCAGCAGCGTAGCGCCCCTTATGGGCCGGTTGCTGCTGATCAGATGGCGCTCTAGCGCATAATCATCTCAAGGATCTTTTCGCCGCGATAGACGCGCAGAATCACCATCTTATCGGAGAGTGCCGCAGCCTTCTTCGCCTCTTTCAGTGAGGTGACCGGCTGCCGGTTGATAGAGAAGATGACATCATCGGGGCGTAGCCCCAGGGTCCACCCGGCCTGTTTTGGTTCGACCTGGGTAACGGCAATGCCGCCTGAGGGATAGAGATTGTTCTGGGCTGCGGAGAGTGGAGCCATCTCTACGCCGCTGAGGTTTGCGTTGAGCGTATCCCCGGAAAGAGTACGGCTCAATGGTTTGCGAATGGTGGCAAAGAGGGTGCGAGGGTGGTTGCCGCGCAGCAGAGAGAGCTTCACCTCTTTGCCGACCGGGAAGAGGCCGATGGTGGTCTGCAGTTGGGCTGGGTTCTCGACCGGATGGCCATTGATGGCGGTGAGGATATCTCCCTTACGTATCCGTGCCTCAGCGGCTGGAGAGTTGCTCTCTACTGCGGTGACAGCCACGCCCTGTCCTTGCGGGATGCGCAGGCTGCGAGCCATGTTGGAGGAGAGTGGTTTGGTGGTGATCCCGAGATAGCCGCGCTGTACGCCACCGAACTGGATGAGCTGGTTGCTGATCTCTTTGGCCATGTTGACCGGGATCGCAAATCCGATGCCGACACTGCCGCTGCCATTGGGGGCAAGGATGGCAGTATTGATGCCGACCAACTCCCCATTGAGATTGATCAGTGCGCCGCCAGAATTTCCGACATTGATGGAGGCGTCGGTCTGGATAAAGGCCTCGAAGCGTTCCAGTCCAAGGTTGGAGCGTCCCAGTGCGCTGACGATTCCAGAGGTGGCGGTGTTGCCGAGGCCAAATGGATTGCCGATGGCGATCACAAAATCCCCAACCCGCAGTGTGCTCGAGTTCCCCAGTGGAATGGAGTGGAGATTGGTGGCCTGAATGCGGAGCAGGGCGATATCGGTCTCCTGATCGGAACCGATGGTCAGTGCGGGAAAGCTGCGGCCATCCTCCAGTGTCACCTCGATGGCCTCACTCCCCTCAATCAGGTGGTGGTTGGTGAGGATGTAGCCCAGATGGTGATCAATAATAACCCCGGAGCCTTGTCCGGCTGGATTGCGCCTGAGTGGATCGCGAGGCTGTGTGGCGTTGAAATCGAACTCTTCCAGCGTGCGGTCCGCCGCTGCGGCCTCTGCAGCACGGCTCAAGGTGGCCGAGATAGAGACCACGGCAGGGATGGCCTGCTCCAGCATGGGGGCCAATGTGGGCATGCCGCCTCGGCTGCCGAAGGCAAGCGGGGAGATGCCAGCGTGTAGTGGCATGGCAAGCAGCGCCAGTAGTACAGCACTCAGAAACTGAGTTCTAAAGATGTTGGGTCTCACTCCTTTGATGCCCCCAAGATTGATGATACCGCTCAAGATGGATGGGAATGGTACACCATCAGCGCTCAAAATGGCTGCGAGGGTTAAATTGAGTGGCCTCTTCCAATTGCTGGTAGAGGGTTTCGACTTTCTCCTCGGTGGCTGCTGGGGTCTGAATCTGCAGGGTGATGATTTGATCACCGGCGTTTTTCCCCGGAAGCCCTCTCCCTTTGAGTCGCATCTTCTGTCCACTCTGAGCGCCAGTGGCGATCTTGACGCCAACTTTTCCGCCGAGTGTTGGAACGGTTACTTTGCCGCCGAGGGCCGCCTCCCATGGGGTGATCGGTAGGGTTAGCAGAATATTGCTGCCATCAATCTCGAACAGTGGGTCGGCCTCAAATTGGACCTCCAATAGCAGGTCACCCCGTTGGCCGCCGGTGCCTCGCTCTCCTTGGCCGCTGAGGCGGATCTTCTGCCCCTGTTGAATCCCTTTGGGGATACGGATCTCCAGCTTGCGGTGTTCACCTGAGGGTTGAGGGATACGGATGGTGCGACGTGCCCCTTCATAAGACTCCTGTAGGCGGACGCTAATACGCAGGGTCTGTGGGGAGGGGGTGTGTGGGGCAGAGGAGAATCCGCCTCCGGCAGCGCCGGGGCCCATGCCGCCACCAAAAATGGACTCGAAGAAGTCGCTGAAGCCTGCTCCGCCACCACCAAATCCTTCGCCAAAATGGCCACCACCACCGAAGCCTGGAGGCGGGCGAAACTCCTGCCCTGCTTGCCAGTTGGCGCCGAGCTGGTCGTAAGATTGCCGTTTTTCCGGATCTTTGAGTACCTCATAGGCCTCAGCGATCTCTTTGAACTTTTGCTCCGCATTGGCCTCTTTGCTGACATCGGGATGGTATTTGCGGGCCAGTCGGCGGTACTGCTTCTTGATCTCGGCCTGTGAGGCGTTCCGGTTTACCTCCAGCGTTTTATAGTAGTCGTGATATTCCATGGTGGAGGGAGCATGCCATTGATGGAGTGAAATTCAATCCATTTTTTGAGGCTACTCTTATGGGGTATACCTGGCTTCCTGTGGATAACTCTGTTGAAAGTCTGTTTGTGAACACAAGATGTAGTGTTTTAGAAAAAAAGTCAATTTTTCTATCCGACTGAAAAAGAAGGGATTTCGTTTAGAAGAGAGTGTTTAAATACTTTTAATAACATATAGTTATAATGTTTGTAGTGGGTTGCTCTTAGAGTTGACAGGATTGTTTTTGCTGCTACTCTTTCCGGCTCCAAACACAATATGTTGTGTTTCTTGCAAAAGTGCAAAAACGCATATTCCAAGAGAGAATCTCTTAAAAGTTCACCAAATAGGGGGGAGAACGACCAAGATGAAGACAGCTCAGCTACGCTCTGTGCCGGTTCAATCGGCCGACCAATCGCAGACTGCGGTTCCATTTCAGCCCGCATCCATCGATATCTGGGACAAGAAGTATCGTCTCAAGAGTAAGGATGGCGAGGTTATCGATGAGGTGATCGAAGATACCTACCGCCGTGTTGCGCGCGCACTTTCCGAGGTAGAGGAGACCCCGGAGCTGAAGCAGCAGTGGTACGAGGCGTTTGTCTGGGCGCTGCAGCATGGTGCAATTCCTGCAGGCCGCATCACCTCCAATGCGGGTGCGCAGGCGCACAAGCCGGCAACGTCGACCATCAACTGTACCGTATCCGGCACCATCGAAGACTCCATGAACGGAATTCTGGAGAAGGTCCACGAAGCGGGGCTGACCCTGCGCGCCGGCTGCGGCATCGGTTATGAGTTCTCCACACTGCGCCCAAAAGGGGCCTTTGTTGCGGGGGCGGGTGCCTACACCTCCGGCCCACTCTCCTTCATGGATATCTATGACAAGATGTGCTTCACCGTCTCCTCTGCGGGCGGACGTCGTGGCGCACAGATGGCCACCTTTGATGTCGGTCATCCGGATGTGATGGACTTCATTCGTGCCAAGCGTGAGGATGGTGTGCTGCGTCAGTTCAACCTCTCGTTGCTGGTGACCAAGGAGTTCATGGAGGCGGTGCGCAGTGACTCCGATTGGCGACTCGCCTTCCCGGTCAGTCAGAAGGTGATTGATAGTGAAGCGCTCGATCTGAACAACCGTGAGCAGATTGCCTGGCGCGAGTGGGCCAACCCCGAGGGGCTGGTGACCAATGAGCAGGGGCTGGTGGCCTGTAAGGTTTACAAGACCATCCGTGCGCAGCGGTTGTGGGATGTGATCATGTCCTCCACCTACGACTATGCCGAGCCTGGCTTCATCCTCATCGACAAGGTCAATGAGATGAACAACAACTGGTTCTGCGAGAATATCCGAGCCACCAACCCTTGTGGTGAGCAGCCGCTTCCTCCTTATGGCTCCTGCCTGTTGGGTTCGATCAACCTCACCCGGTTTGTCGAGAACCCCTTTACCGATGCCGCCCGTTTTGACTGGGAGAGCTACCGCAAGACCATCTCGATTTTCACCCGTATGCTCGACAATGTGGTGGAGATCAATGGTCTGCCACTGGGTCAGCAGCGCGATGAGATTCTGACCAAGCGTCGTCACGGTATGGGGTATCTCGGATTGGGCTCCACCATGACCATGCTGGGCATGAAGTATGGTGAGACAGACTCTGTCGAGTTCACCGAGCAGATTACCCGCGAACTGGCGGTCACTGGCTGGAAGGCTGGCGTTGATCTGGCGAAAGAGAAGGGGGCGGCCCCTGCGCTGGACCGTGAGTATGAGGTCACTCCTGCCATGTTGCGGATGCGCCCTGAGATGGCCGAAGATGGCTGGAGCGTCGGAGACCAGATTCTCGGTAAAGTACTGCACGCCAAATACAGTCGTTACATGCAGCAGATGGCAGAGGTCGAGCCAGAACTGGTGGCTGATATGATTGAGGTGGGGAGTCGATTTACCCATCACAGCTCGATCGCACCGACAGGCACCATCTCGTTGTCACTGGCCAATAATGCCAGTAATGGTATTGAGCCCAGTTTCTCACACATGTACTCACGTAACGTGATTCGTGAAGGGAAGAAGACAAAAGAGAAGGTGGATGTCCTCTCCTACGAGTTGTTGGCCTACCGTGAGATGATCAACGCCGATGCGGCACCCTATGCCGAAGAGGCAGAGAATCAGCTGCCTGACTACTTCATCTCCTCCGAGACCATCAATCCAAAGGCGCACGTCGATGTACAGGCGGCGGCGCAGAAGTGGATCGACTCGTCGATCTCCAAAACGGTCAATATCCCCACCGACTTTGATTATCAGGAGTTCAAGGATGTCTACCTCTACGCTTATGAGCAGGGGTTGAAGGGGTGCACCACCTTCCGCTTCAATCCGGAGGCCTTCCAGGGCGTACTGGTGAAGGAGCAGGATCTGGAGAATACCACCTACCGCTTCGAACTGGAGAGTGGGGAGACTATTGAGGTCAAGGGCAATGAGGAGATTGAGTACGATGGCGAGATGCATACCGCCGCCAATCTCTACGACGCGCTGAAAGAGGGGTACTACGGAAAGTTCTAGGGGGCTTTTGGTAGCGTAATTGAGGAAAAATCATGGCAGTAAAAATCGAAAAGAAAATCGTCAGTTATCAGGTGGTCGAAGAGGAGACCGCTGTAGAGGAGAGCGCAGCATCGAAGGTCGCCTGTGGTGCTGAAGAGGACACCAGTAATGTGATCCAGATGCACGAAAAGCTGGAGCGTCCTGATCATCTGGTGGGTTCTACCTACAAGATCAAGACACCGCTCTCTGAGCATGCGCTCTATGTCACTATCAATGACATCCTCCTCAATGAGGGTACCGACCATGAGCAGCGTCGTCCGTTTGAGGTTTTTATTAACTCCAAGAATATGGACCACTTCCAGTGGATTGTTGCACTGACCCGAATCATCTCTGCGGTCTTCCGCAAGGGTGGTGATGTCACCTTCCTGGTGGAGGAGCTGCGCTCCGTATTTGATCCGCGTGGTGGCTACTTCAAGAAGGGCGGTAAGTACATGCCCTCTCTGGTCGCTGAGATTGGGGACTGTATTGAGTGCCACCTGCGCTTCATCGGCATGTTGGGTGGAGACTGCATGGATGACAACCAGAAGGCCTTCCTCGACAAGAAGCGGGCAGAGTTTGAGGGACAGCAGAAGAAGGCAGAGGTTCCTGCGGCAGCAGAGAGTACAGCAACGGAAGAGAAGAGCAGCTTCCCTGCGGGGGCACAGCTTTGTGCCAAATGCAGCACCAAAGCAGTGGTGAAGATGGATGGCTGCATGACCTGTCTGAATTGTGGTGAGAGTAAATGCGGATAGTTGGATTGTGGTGAGATAAGTTTCCTCCGTAGGTCTTGCCCGGCACGAAAATGGAATTTTGCGTCGGGCGATTTTTAACGGGAAACGGTCAGTAGAAGACTATAGAAAAAGGAAAAGAAGATGATCAAGCGATGGATGCAGAAGATCGGAATGGCGATCCTCGGTGCAGCACTGGTGGTTCCTGTGGCGGCTGCACAAGACTATAGCCGGTATGGGTACCGTAGCTCGCCCTACAAGGCGCCTGCGCCGATGCGCCGCTACCAGCCGATTCGTCAGGCGACACCGGACCAGATGCTGCGTCAGGGGGTGGAGCAGACATTCTCCTATCTGCGCCGGACAGGGAGTACCGATCTCTCCAATGTGCTTGATTTTGTCAATAAAGAGCTCGGCCCCTACTTTGATTTTGAGTACATGACTCGCCTCGCTGCAGGCAAGATGGCTAAGGAACTGACCGATGAGCAGATCAAGAAGCTGTCGAAAAAGCTGGAAGAGATGTTCATGACGGCACTGGGGCAGCAGATTGCCACCTACGCCTATACCAATCACCGCGTCACCTTCTATCCAGCCAAGCGCTCCCGTTTTGGCAAAGAGGTGAGTGTTGCGGCCCGGATCACCCACCCTCGTGGATTCCCCATCAAGATCACCTTCCGGTTCCATCCGACCAAAAAAGGGTGGAAGATCTATGATGTCTCCGCGAACAACAACAGTGCGGTGATGTACTACCGGAAGCAGCTGGCGATGATTGCACAGCGTTATGGCATGGATGCTTTGTTAAAGAAGACGGACGGATAAGGAGATCGAGGAATGAATGGAACAACAATTTTTCTATTGATGAGTGTGGTATCAGTGATTGCGGTCTTTGCGCTCCACTGCAAATCATATAGCCGCAGCTCCTGTAATGCGGTGCTGAGAGGTGCTCTCTCGAAGGGGAAGTAGTGGTTAAGGGCTAGGGGGAAGCAACCCAAAAAGGCCGGAGTCGGACTACCTGACTCCGGCCTTTTCTATTTGGCGTGTGGCTTGCTCAGGCGCCGTACTGCTCGCGGTACGCCTCGACCCTTTTCAGGTTCTCTTCCATGCCAGGCTTTTCGCTGAGATAGGTGATCAGATCGTTGAGTCCAACAATGCTGGCCACCTCGACCCCATATTGCGCCTCAACCTCCTGAATGGCGGACTGCGCACCCTGTCCACGCTCCTGACGATCCAGCGAGATCACCACGCCACCAAATTCAGCGCCATTGGCCTGGATGATCTCAACCGATTCGCGCACGGAAGTACCGGCAGAGATCACATCATCGATCACCAGAATTTTCCCTTCCAGTGGAGCGCCAACAATGACACCCCCTTCACCGTGATCTTTTGCCTCTTTGCGATTGAAGGCGAAAGGCAGATCACGGCCATGCTCTTCGGCAAGGTAGGTGGCAGTCACCGCCGCCAGAGGAATTCCCTTGTAGGCGGGGCCATAGATCAGATCAAACTCAATGCCGCTCTCGACGATGGCAGCGGCGTAGTATTTACCAAGCCGGGCCATCTGGGCACCGGTATTGAAGAGGCCGGCATTGAAGAAGTAGGGGCTGAGACGACCCGACTTCAGGGTGAATTCACCAAAGCGCAATACGTCGGCATCAATGGCAAAGTCGAGAAAATCCTTTTTGTAGTCTTGCATGGTGGTCGGGGCTCCGAAAATGGCTTGATCAAGGGGCGCATTATATACTCTCCCTCTTTCTAATTGATGGACCAATCGAATGGGCAAAGCCACAAAAATTACCTCTCTTGCTCAGGCGGTCCAGCTGTTTCGGGATAAGCGCCTACTCTGGATCTTCATCCTTGGCTTCTCCAGCGGTTTTCCCTGGGTATTGATTGGTTCCGCCATGACCGCCTGGCTGCAGGAGGCGGGGCTGACCCGTACCGCCATCGGATTCTTTGGCTCGGTGTTTGTGGTCTATGCCCTCAACTTCCTCTGGGCACCGCTGTTGGATCGGCTCAAGGTGCCGTTGCTGGGGAGTCGCTTAGGGCAGCGTCGCTCCTGGATTGTGTTGATGCAGTGGATCATTTCTGCAGCAGCAATACTGATCGGTTTGACCGATCCTGGTGTCAGTATCTTCTGGACCAGCCTACTGGCGTTGCTGATCGCCATCGCTTCGGCGACCCAGGATATTGCGGTCGATGCCTACCGCATCGAGATTATCGGTGCGTCAGAGCAGGAGAAGATCCCCCATGCAGCGGCGATCACCACCAGTGGCTGGTGGACCGGTTTCAGTGTGCCGGGGGCAATGGCGCTCTATCTCTCCGATCTGCCGGGTGCAGATTGGTCGATGGTCTATGCAATGCTGGCCGGGTTGATGTTGTTGCTCTCGTGGCGAGTGTGGCGCATGCCAGAGCCGGAGAGTCACCGCGCTGAGGCGCAGCATGAGGCTGAGGCCCATTATGAAGAGGAGCTAGAGGAGCACCACCTTGCGGGCAGTGGGGAATCTCGTCACTGGATGGCGTGGTGGGCGGTTACCGTCGTCGAACCGTTTGCCGAGTTTTTTCGCCGCAATGGTTGGAAGCTGGCCATTGCGGTGCTCTCCTTTATCTTCCTCTTCAAACTGGGAGAAGCCTTTCTGGGGCGGATGTCGATTGTCTTCTACAAGGAGATCGGCTTCAGTAATAGTGAGATTGCCACCTACTCCAAATTGGTGGGGTGGTGGGTCACCATTATCTTCTCGCTACTGGCGGGGGTCTTCAATGCCCGCTTTGGGATTGTACGTGGATTGATGATTGGTGGCGTTGCGATGGCCTCGACCAATCTGCTCTTTGCTTGGTTGGCGCTGGCTGGTCCCAATACCAATATCTTTGCGCTGGCGGTGGTGCTTGATAATTTCACCTCTTCATTTGCTACGGTCACTTTTGTCACCTTCATCTCCTATCTCACCAGCCGTGCCTATACCGCCACCCAATATGCGTTGATGGCCTCGCTCGGTAATCTGGGGCGGACGACTGTTGCCAGCTTCAGTGGTGTCGTGGTTGATGGGCTGGATGGAGATTGGTTCACCTTCTTTATATTGACCTCTCTGATGGTGGTTCCGGCGCTTGTGCTGTTGTGGCGAATCGGCCACCATCTGCACCACGAAAAAATTCAGGATCGACATTCATGAAACAATCCCCCATTCAATCTCTCTGGAACGCAGCCGACGCGGCACAGTGTAAGGATGACCTCGAACTGCGGGTCTACAGCTCGCGCTTGTTGGGGCAGAACCCCAATCTGGTACTGCATGGTGGAGGCAACACCTCGGTCAAGATCACCGAGACTAATCTGGTCGGAGAGCAGGAGGAGATCCTCTATGTAAAAGGAAGTGGTTGGGATCTTGCTACCATTGAGGCGCCCGGTTTTGCCCCGGTGCGTCTGGAGCCGATGAAGAAGCTGGCGAAGCTGAAAACCCTCAGTGATCCACAGATGGTCAATGAGTTGAAGACACAGATGACGTTGGCCGGTGCGCCCTCGCCTTCGGTGGAGACCATTCTCCATGCGGTGCTCCCCTACAAGTTTGTGGACCATACCCACTCTGACGCAGTGGTGACGCTGACCAACAGTGCCGATGGCGAACAGCGTATTCGTGATCTCTACGGCGACAAGGTGATTATCGTCCCTTACGTGATGCCCGGTTTTGACCTGGCCCGCACCATTGGTGAGCAGTATGAGCGTGAAGCGAGCGAGCAGACTATCGGTATGATTCTGCTCAACCATGGGGTCTTCTCCTTCAGTGACTCTGCAGAGGCGTCCTACGAGCGGATGATCGAGCTGGTCTCGATGGCGGAGCAGAGTCTGATGGGGCAGAGTGCCTGGGAGGTGGATCAAGAGTCAGGCGGTACGCCAGAGGGAAGCCAGCGAGAGACTTTAGCCGCACTTCGTGCAGAAATTTCAGCGGCAGCGGGCCGACCGATGATGATGCAGATGACGGAGAGCAAAGCGGGATATAGTTTTGTCCGGCACCCACAGTTGATATCTATTGCCACTCGGGGGCCGGTGACTCCAGACCATGTCCTGCGTACCAAACGGATTCCGATGGTGGGGCGTGATGTGAAAGGTTACTGCGACGGCTATGCTGCCTACTTCAATCAGCATGCCCCCAATGCCAAGGAGGAGAAAACCATGCTGGATCCCGCACCACGGGTGGTGTTGGATCGGGAATTGGGACTTTGTGCTGTGGGCAAAACGGTCAGTGAGGTTGCGATGGTATCCGACCTTTATGAGCAGACCATGACCTGTATCTTGCGAGCAGAGCAGCTGGGTGGCTGGCAGGCGCTTCCTGCCAGTGACATCTTTGATCTGGAGTATTGGGATCTGGAGCAGGCAAAATTGAGAAAAGGGGGAAGTGCGCCACCATTCCAGGGTGAGGTGGCTCTGGTGACGGGTGCAGCCTCCGGGATTGGCAAGGCGTGTGTTGAATCCTTTATTGCACGTGGTGCAGCGGTGATCGGGATCGATATTAATCCCGATATTGAGACGTTGATCGATGGTCCAAATTTTCTCGGGATCGCCGGAGATATTGCCGATGAGGCGGCACAGCAGTCGGCGCTGGAGCAGGCCGTGCGCTGCTTTGGGGGTATCGATATGGTGGTGCTCAATGCCGGAATGTTCCCTGGGGGCACCCACATCGCAGATCTGAAGAGTGAGGATTTTCAGCAGGTGATGAAGGTCAACCTTGATGCCAATTTGGCGCTGATGCGTGAGTGTTATCCACTGTTGAGGCAGGCGCCGAATGGGGGGCGTGTAGTGGTGATGGGCTCAAAGAATGTATTGGCACCGGGTGCGGGGGCAGCGGCTTACTCGGCCTCCAAGGCGGCGCTGACCCAGTTGATGCGTATTGCGGCCTTCGAGTGGGGGGGTGAGGGCATTCGTATCAATGCGCTCCACCCCGACGCGGTCTTCGATACCGGCATCTGGACGGATGAGGTATTACAGGCGCGTGCTGACCACTATGGCATGACAGTCGAACAGTACAAGACCCGTAATGTGCTCAAGGTCGAGGTGACCAGTCGCGATGTGGCAGAACTGACTGCAGAGATGTGTGGCCCACTGTTTGCCAAGACCACTGCGGCTCAGCTCCCTGTGGATGGGGGCAACGAGCGGGTGATCTGATTCAGGGGCTCCTTACCCTGTATAGAAATTCTGGGTGAACTGGATTACTCCAGGTGTGGGTTCTGTGCCAGATGAAACCGAAGGCTCGGGTTGCACCTCGATATGGAAACGGAGTGTCTCGTGGTCATCAATCCTGAACTGATCGAGATAGTAGATGGTCTCCTGCTCTCGAACCGGGAAGAAGTGGAGTGTGTTGAGCTGTCCATTGAGGTTGGTGGCACTTCCCTGAATGCGTGCTGCCACCGGCGTTGTTGATCCATCCGCGTGATTCCGTAGTACCGTTACATTGAGCACTGCGCGGTGGCTGCTGCGGATAATGCCGTGGCGTCGTGCCACATCAGCCGAAATATCGTCAGAGCGGAATGCGTTGTAGTGGGCGGTATAGTTCCCAAAGGTGATGGATTGCTCCGCCAGTGCCGAAGTGGACAGCAGCGCAAGCGTAAACAGGGTTAAAAATCGTTTCATCGGAGATCTCCTCAATCAGTCGTGATCTTTCTGAGAGATACTCTATCAATGTTGGATTGATTTCAAGAATGGCGTCTTGTGGTGAGCTGCATCAGAAAGTACTTATAAATTTTTATCTATTTCTATAGATCCCTTGGGCAGGGTATGATCAGTTTTCATGATATATTTAGTGGCTCCTGGCAGAGGGGCAGATGCGTTGGCCAAGGTAATGAAGGGTAGTATTGAATGAACCGTTCTGATAACGAAGTGACAGATACTTTAGAGAAGTTTGTCTGGAGCCAGGATCGCTATGGGGTTGGTGATGATGAAATTGATCGGCAGCACCGAGGGATCTTGGAGGTTATTAATGGTCTGATCGAACAGGTGAATGAAGGGAGCCATGATCCAAAAGCACTGGTTGAGGTGTTGGTGGAACTGAATGATTATGCAGTCAAGCATTTTCAGGCTGAGGAGTCATTGCTGAAGCGGTTGGGATATCCACTGCTGGAACATCAACACCATTCTCACGGTTACTATACAGAGAAAGTGTCTGGTTTTTTGTTATCAATGAAACAAGAACAGGTTGCTTTAGAGGATGTTCTTGAATTTATAGGGATGTGGTGGGAGCAGCATATCTTGGTTGAGGATATGGGGTTTAAGGCGTTTCTTCAGGCTAAACAAGTCCCTCAGGCGTGATAAGGCAGCCGCTCAAAACGGTAGATTGCAGTCTCTCCGAGTAGATTAGGAGCTAGTTTTAGTAGTGCCGCCTTGCGGTGCTGGTGGTCAACCACCGTACGCTCCAGGATTCGAATCCCTTTTTGTTGGCAGAGCGCCTCGAAGTCGCTGACTGTACAGAGATGAATGTTGGGGGTGTTGTACCAGGTGTTGGGCAGGGTCTTGGTGACCGGCATTTTTCCACCAAACATCAGCTGCCAGCGATTTTTCCAGTGACCAAAGTTAGGAAAGGTGATGATCCCCTGTTTTCCGACCCGTAGCATCTCGTCCAGGAGTTGATCGGGGTAGTTCATCGCCTGCAGGGTGAGGCTCATGATGACGTAGTCAAAAGAGTCATCATCAAAGTATTCGCTCAGTCCATGATCAAGGTCTGACTGAATTACCTGAATACCGTTCTCCAGGCAGCTAAGGATATTGTGGTCATCCAACTCCAGTCCATACCCTGCTACCTGATGGTGATCCATCATGTGGCGCAGCAGTGTCCCGTCTCCACAACCAAGATCGAGGACCTGACTGCCGCTCTCGATCCAGTCGCAAATGATCTCTTGATCGGCGCGTAGGCTCATTGGAGTCCTCCATCGCGGGCGACCCGCTCCATGTAAGCGCTAAAGATGTTGAGATAGTGAGGGATCGCCATCAGGAAGGCGTCATGGCCCTGATTGGCGGTGACCTCGGCATAGCTCACTTTGAGGTCATTATCCAGCAGGGCGCGCACCAGCTCTTTGGAGCGTGCGGGGGAGAAGCGCCAGTCGCTGGTAAAGGAGATGACACAGAAGTCTGCAGTGGTGTTACGTAGTGCGGTAGAGAGATCATTGTCATGTTTCCCAGCGGGATCAAAATAGTCGAGTGCCTTGGTCATCCGTAGATAGGTATTAGCATCGAACTTGCCAACAAAGGCGTTGGCCTGATAACGCAGATAGCTCTCGATCTGAAATTCAACATCAAAACTGTAGTTGATCTGCCCCTCGCGCAGCTCGCGGCCAAACTTCTTCCCCATCGCTTCATCGGAGAGGTAGGTGATGTGGCCCAACATCCGGGCCAATTTGAGGCCACGCTCCGGCAGTACATCCTGCTCCTGATAACGCCCCTCGAAAAACTCGGGATCGGTTCGGATGGCCTGTCGGGCCACCTCATTGAAGGCGATGTTTTGTGCGGTCAGTTTAGGGGCTGCTGCAATCACTACCGTGTGGCGCAACCGTTCTGGATAGCTGATGGACCACTGTAGTGCCTGCATCCCGCCAAGGCTGCCACCCACCACGGCAGCCCACTGATCAATGCCGAGGCGGTCTGCCAGTCGGGCCTGGCTATGGACCCAGTCCTCAACGGTGACCAGTGGGAAGTCAGGCCCCCATGGCTTGCCCGTCTCCGGATTGATGGAGGTGGGGCCGGTTGAGCCATCGCAGCCCCCAAGATTGTTGATCCCGATCACAAAGAAGCGGTTGGTGTCGATCGCTTTGCCGGGTCCAATGGCGGTCTCCCACCAGCCTGGTTTGCGATCTTTTGTGCTGTGATAGCCAGCGAGATGGTGATTTCCGGAGAGCGCATGGCAGACCAGAATGGCGTTGTTCTTCTCTTGGTTCAGCGTGCCATAGGTCTCAACGATGAGATCGTAAGCGGGCAGTGTGACGCCACACTCCAGCGCCAGTGGTTGATCGAAGTGCAGCGTCTCTGGGGTGACGACTCCAACGCTGTTTTCCGGGATCTCTTTTTGGCTCTCTTGAGGCATCAGAGGAGTGTAATGAGTGTGATCCAGAGGTGCAATCGATGAGGCGCTGTTTTGTTGAATGTGGTTTGTGAACCCCCCTCTGCTGATAGAGCGCGCCTCACCGCAGCAGGTGTGCAGCAAGATCTCGGACTGGTGCAATCACAATGAACTCAGCAAGCTTGATGCCTAATAGTGCAATAATCGGGGAGAAGTCAACGCCACCGCTGGCCGGCACCAGGCGACGAATCGGCTGCATCAATGGCTCGGTCAATTGACTGAGCATGATGATACCGGGGTGGTGTGCCCTGGGTTGAAACCAGCTCAACACTGCAAGGACTAGAATGGACCAGAAGAGGATGCTGGTGATCAGCGAGAGAATTTCAGATCCAGCCAGGAGTGCCAGCCCCAGCGGATTGGCATTGAGGTCGCGAATCTGGGTGATGGTTAGGAGCTGGATGTATTGCAGCAGTAGCAGCAATACCAGGGAGGCGCTATCGATGCGATGGCCAGAAGGGAGGATGCGTCGTAGTGGGGCCAGTATCGGATCACTGAAACGGTTAACCATCTGTGAGATGGGGTTGTAGTAATCGACCCGCATCAGCTGGAAGAGGAAGCGTAGCAGCATCAGCAGAATCAGAATGCCGAACAGTGCCTGCAGTAGAAAAATTCCGGCGTTGGAGGTGTGAGACATGGTTACTTGGACTCCTTGTCAGGGTTCTCTTGCCCCAATATTGAGGCCAGTTCTACAGAGCGATCTCGCGCGGCGGTGAGTGCCTGTTCTACCAGATCCTCAAGTCCCTGTTGCTGGAAAACCTCAATGGCGCGTTCCGTGGTGCCGCCAGGAGAGGTCACCTTTCTGCGTAACTCGCCACTGCTTTCAGGGCGTTCCAGTGCCATCTTGGCGGCGCCAAATGCGGTCTGCAGGGTGAGCATGCGTGCGGTCTCCTCGCTCAGTCCCAATTTCTGTCCAGCCGCTTCCATTGCCTCCATCAGCAGGAAGAAGTAGGCGGGGCCACTGCCGGAGACCGCCGTGACGGCATCGATCTGTGCCTCACTCTCAAGCCAGACGGTGGTGCCTACGGCGCGCAGGATCGACTCGGCCAGGCTGCACTGTGCCTCGCTCACCAGGGCGTTGGCGTAGAGTCCTGTGGCACCACTCTGCAGGAGGGCGGGGGTGTTGGGCATGCTGCGAACCACCGGACGGTTGCCGCCAAGCCAGCGCTCCAGATCCCCGATTCTGACACCAGCGGCAATGGAGAGGATCAGTGGCTGCTCCTCCTGTGCCGCAAGGGTGGTGCTGATTTCGTGGGCAACGCGGGCCAGCACTTGTGGTTTGACCGCAAGCACAATCGCATCTGCATCGACAATGGCGCTGCAGTTATCTGTGAAGGGGAGGGTGCCGAATTGGGCAGCCATCGCCTGCAACCCCTCTTCGTTGGGATCGGAGACCCGAATATTGGCGCCAGGGCAGTTTCCGGCGACCAGACCACCAATCAGGCTGTAGGCCATGTTGCCGCCACCGATAAAGGTGATTTTCTTCTCTTCCATGGGTGCCATTCTAGCGACTTGACGAGGCGCTGACCAGTGTTCAGGTGGATGTTGTATAACTTATATTATAAGTCGTAATCTTCTGTTATTGCTGGAATATCAAGGGGATATGATTTACCATTAGGGGCTATTTTTTGTGGGGATGGCGGAGTCCGAGACCCTGTAGTAACTGATCAGGTGAATCCAGCTATATGAGGGCACTTCAAATATGAAAGAGCGTTGGCGCTCGTTACTTCTGCTGGTTGCGTTGCTCCTCTCTTTCGGGGCGACCGGAGTTGAGGATGGCTCACGCTGTCTGGTGGTCTACTCCTACCATACCGGTTATGCATGGAACGATGCAGTCGATCAGGCGTTGCGCCGGGGGCTGGAAGGGCATTGTGAGCTGCGCCCGTTCTATATGGACTCCAAACGCAACCCTAATCCGACCTATCTGCAAGAGAAGGCGGCTGAGGTGGTGGCGCTGATCGAATCCTGGTCTCCGGATGTGGTGATTGCCGTTGATGACAATGCTTCCAAATATGTGGTGGTGCCCCATCTCAAGGGGCGTGAATTGCCGGTCGTTTTTTGTGGGCTGAATGGCGCTGCAGAGGAGTATGGCTATCCATTGTCCAATACCACCGGAATGATGGAGGTGTCGCCTGTTGAGCCGCTATTGCTGACTGCCACGCGAATCATGAATCTGTCGACTTCGGGTATGCGCGCGCACTTGATTGATGGTGATCGCCTCAGTGCCCATAAGGTTCATCGTAGTATGCAGCGTGTGTTGGCGCAGTGGGGCGGGGCACTGGAGCCTCATTTTGTACAGAACTTCGAGGAGTGGAAGGCGGCCTACCGAGCATCGCAATCCGG
Organism: uncultured Piscirickettsiaceae bacterium; assembly: GCA_964551545.1. Classification (GTDB taxonomy): domain Bacteria; phylum Pseudomonadota; class Gammaproteobacteria; genus Thiopontia. The sequence continues at coordinate 71,838 of CAZKCT010000001.1, forward strand.
TGACCTGGTGGTGTTGGTGAATAATGCCGGGATTGAAGGATGGGATCAGAAAGAGGCAGAGTCATTTGTGCGCCAGTATGGTGCGACCATGAGCGTCTCCAATAATCGCTGGATGCGGACATTGGCCGCACTGACCTTTGCGAAGTTGCCTGAGGAGCAGGGAGAGTGGTCAGCTGCAGCGGTCAAACGGATTCTTAGAGGGACTCCAGTCTCCCAGATTCCATTAGTGACCAACCGTCGCTGGAAGAGCTATGCCAGTCAGTCGCTGGTCTCAAGAATCGGGGTAAAATTTCCAGTGACGTTACAGCGCCGAGTTGAGTGGATTAAATAGCGGACCAGAGAGACTGAGATAGAGGCGATGATCAAAAAACAGTTATTGACCATACTGCTGCTGTGTCCGTTGGTGGTGCGTGCTGAGGCGCTTGATCCGCTGGTGATGCAGCTTCATTGGGTCACTCAGACCCAGTTTGCTGGTTACTACGTGGCCCTTGATCGAGGACTCTACGAAAAGCATGGGCTGGATGTGACGATCCTCTCCAGCGGCCCCAATCTCACACCTTCAAAAAATCTGCAATCGGGTCGAGTGGATGTGATTATCGATTGGCTTCCCAATGCGCTGGTACGGCGGGAGCAGGGGGCACCAATTGTGCAGATTGCGCAGATTTTTGATCACTCCGGTTACGTTCTCGCCTGTCGCAAGGACCATGGTGTAGAGAAGCTGGAGGACCTGGATGGCAAGCGGATCGGCTCCTGGTTTGTCGGGGATGAGGAGAACATCATGGCGCTGCTGCGTGAGGTGGGGATTAATGCCGATATCTATCAACAGAATTTTGATGTGACTGGCCTGGTGCGTGGGGAGACGGACTGTATTTCGACCATGCGCTATAACGAGTATCTACAGGTTTTGAATGAGGGAATGAGGGAAGAGGAGATCACTGCTTTTGATTTTGATCGCCTTGGATACGCTACGTTAGAGGATGGGCTCTATGTGTTGGAGTCAAGCCTTGAAGATCCTCAGATACGGGATCGCCTGGTGCGCTTTATCGCGGCAACCATTGAGGGGTGGGAATATACGATAGAGCATCCAAAAGAGGCGCTGGAGATTGTGCTCGACCATGACCCAATTGGTTCACTGGATGAGCATCACCAATGGCGGATGTTGGAGCAGGTTCTGCAGTTGCTCCATGCGGATCGTGGCCAGATTGGCCATCTGCGCCCGGAGGCCTATCAGCAGACCATCAAGCTGCTGCTCGATAGTCGCCAGTTGCTTTATTCACCGGTTAATGCAGTGAACGACCAGCTCTGGAAAGAGGCGCGCCAGCTGATTCGCTGATGACGTTTTCCATTCGTCAACGTCTTGTATTCGCCTTTGGGGGAATGAGTGCCCTGACACTGGTGATTACGGTGCTGGTTTGGTCCTCGTTTGATGAGGTCTCTACCTCGCATCAGCAGACTTTAGCCGACACTATTCCGTTGACAGTCGAGGCGGACAAGCTGATCATTTCTGTGCAGCGGCTGGTGAAAATGGCCTCGCAGCTGAAGTCGATCTCTACTGAGGTGGATCACTGGGAGCGGCTATTTGATATTGATCAGCAGGAGCAGTTGATCAAGAATCAGTTTCAGAACCTGTTCCATGATGCGCCGGATAGTTTTCAGCCAGTCTCGACCTCGCTGGAACAGGTGTTGGATCAGTTGAAACTCAATATTTATGAGATCGATGCTCATATTCAGAAGATCATCGGACTCAATCGGCAACGAACTGAGCTGGCGGAGAAGATTCAGAAGACTCAGCGTCAGTTCCTTGCGGTGATGGCGCCTTTGATTAACCTGGCGCTGACAGAGTTGACGGCAGAAAAGGTAGAGCCTCGGGAGCAGTCCCGCAAGATCGATCGGCTGACACGGCTCTATTCTGCACTTTCGGCAGGGAATCAACTTAGTCAGGATCTCCACTCCGTACTGCTGTCTGAGAAGAGGGTACAGCTCCAGACGATGGAGCGCCGGGTGAGTCGTACCATTCGTCGTATCCGCCGTAACTTGCGAGGGGTGGAGGGGCACGAGAAGACGGTTACCCCAGTGCTGGATCGATTCCAGACGCTCTCTTCCGCATTTGAGTTGCAACAGAAGCGGCTGGATGCAGAGAAGAAAGAGCAGAAGCTGGGAGAGAGAATGGCGCAGTTGGAGGACAATATTGCGCATCAGGTGGCGCGACTGATCCGGATCTCCCAGCAGCGTGTGGTTCAAAGCACCGATGAGACTGGAGCGCTGCTGCGACAGGCGCGTAATGTATCGGTGCTGTTTGCGGTATTGGTGCTGCTGGTTGCACTGTTCAGTGGTTGGTATGTTCATCGACAAGTGGGTGGGGGGCTGCAGCGGATCATCCGTTCAACCCGGCGCCTCACCACTGGAAAGCTGGATCTGGAGATTCCGGATCGTGGGCGTCAGGATGAGTTGGGGGAGATGGCCAATGCGCTAGAAGTGTTCCGGCAGCAGGCGATGGAGCGTGATGAGTTGACCGGTCGACTCAATCGCCATCAACAGCAGTTGGAGCAGCGGGTGGAGGAACGCACCAAGGATCTGCAGTTGGAGATCGAGAAGCATCTGAGGACAACCAAGCAGCTTGAGCAGAGCAACCGCTACAAGTCAGAGTTCCTGGCCAATATGAGTCATGAGATTCGTACCCCGATGAATGCCATTATCGGGTTTGGAGATCTGGCACAGGCGCTGCCTAGCTCTAGTGAGATGAAGAAGTATATCGACCATATTCAGGTCGCCTCGCGCTCTCTGCTGACCATCATCAACGATATTCTCGACTTCTCGAAGATTGAGGCGGGCAAGCTCGAGGTGGAGGCGCGCCCATTTGAGCTGGATCAGTTGCGGCATAATGTGGAGGCGATTCTCTCCGGTCAGGCTGAGAAGAAGGGGTTGGAGCTCCGCTGTCAGATTGATCCTGGCCTACCCGATTGGCTGTTAGGAGACCTCTCAAGAATTACGCAGGTGGTGATCAATCTGGGCAGTAATGCGATCAAGTTTACTGACAAGGGGCTGGTTGAGGTGAGCTGTCAGCGCAGTGAGGAGCATCCGGGGATGATTCGCATTGCGGTGAGAGATCAGGGGATTGGGATTGCCAAAGAGCACCTGGAGCGCATCTTTGAGTCCTTCTCACAGGCAGATGGTTCCATCAGCCGGACCTTTGGCGGGACAGGGCTTGGGCTGGCAATCAGCAAGCAGTTGGTCTCATTGATGGGCGGTGAGATCTCAGTCGAGAGCCGAGAGGGTGAGGGGAGTCTCTTCTCCTTTACTATTCCCTATCGTCCAATCGCGCCGAATCAGACCTTGGTAGCGGATGAAGAGAAGGGGATATCAGTTGAGGAGAGTGGCGTGCTTGAAGGGCTGACGCTGCTGCTGGTGGAGGATAATCCGACCAATCAGCTATTGGCGGTGACGCTTCTGGAGGGGGTTGGAATTGAGGTTGATGTTGCTGCAAACGGGGAGGAGGCGGTTCATCAGGTGATGGAGAAGCACTATGATCTGGCGTTGATGGATCTTCATATGCCGGTGATGAATGGTCTGGAGGCAACCCGGTTCATCCGTAAGCGGTTTGATGTGGATCAGCTGCCGATTATTGCAATGACCGCCAATGTGATGGAGCAGCATCGCCGGGAAGCAATGGAGGCAGGTTTCAATGACTATCTGACCAAGCCGATTGATCAAGATTTGCTCTATCAGGCGTTGGCAAAGTGGGGAAGAAAAGTGGAGAGTAAAGCGGTGGAATCGCCGCAGTCCTTGCTCTCTCAGCGTGAAGAGGATCCGTTGGCGCCACTGCGAGAGGCATTACCACTATTCAATGTGGAGTTGTTGGCGCATTTGGTTGGGGAAGAGCCAGAGATCATGCGGGAGATCTATCTTCAGTTTCAGCAAGATACTCGGGAAGAGCTGGGGCTGATCCGTCGGGCGTTGGAGGATAAGGATACTGTCGCCCTGTCGCGGCCAATCCATACCATCAAGGGTATTGCGGCCAATGTGGGGTGTGTTGCAGTGCAGCAGCGAGCTCAGGCATTGGAACTGCTCTTGGAGCAGGAGGGGCAAGAGGAGCAGGTGATTGCTGAAGCGTGCCTGCTGGTAGAGCAAGTGGAAGAGGCGCAGCATCAGGTCGCATCACTACAGGAATAATTCCTGACTGAAACAGTCAGGAAAAATCCTTTTCATTTGGAAGGAGGGTGGTACAATTCCAAATTATTCAATGATGAGTGAAAGAGGTTTGTAGAATCATGGCAACAGCAGTAACGGACGAATTCAAGGTTTCTAGTGACGCACAGCAGCAGTTGGCGGCGCTACTTCAGTCTGAAAGTAATGAAGAGATTAAAGGTGTGCGCATCTACGTTGCCGGCAACGGCTGTAGTGGTGTGCAGTGGGGAATGACTTTTGCAGATAGCGTGACCGAGAGTGATGCCGTGCTGGAGTCTAGTGACCTCAATATCTATGTAGATCCTCAGTGCCTGGCCACTCTGGATGGCGTGGAGATTGACTACGTCAATGGTCCACAAGGTCCCAGTTTTGTTTTCAATAATACCAAGGCCCCAGAGGGTGGTGGTTGTGGCACCTGTGGCTCTGCAGGGGCAGGGGGCTGTTCATAAAGCGGCACGCAGTCTTTGCGGACCAGAAAAGCCGGGCTAAGGCCCGGTTTTTTGTGGTCTGAATGTGTACCCCTAAAAAGGTTTGGCAACCACCAGAATCACGACGCCAATCAGCAACAGCGTTGGGATCTCGTTGAAGAGCCGGTAGAAGGTGTGGGGTCGCTGGTTCTCATTCTGTCGAAAGAGCAGCAGGTAGCGCCAACAGAAGTAGTGGAAGAGCAAGAGCAGAAGCACCAGCCCCAGTTTGGCCCAGAGCCAGAGGGGAATTGTCCATTGCCAGAGGTCGATCATCCAGAGGCCAGCCAGTAGCGTCAGTATCATTGCAGGCGTCATGATGTAGTGAAATAGCTTGTGCTCCATCACCTTGAAGGTCTCATCAGTGGCAGTGTTCTCATTGGAGGCATGGTAGACAAAGAGGCGAGGGAGATAGAAGAGGCCGGCAAACCAGGAGATCAGTGCCAGTAGGTGAATCACCTTGGCAGTGATGAAACTCTCCCGAAATAGGGTGTAGACGGTGCCGATCACAATCAGCAGTACAGTGGGTTGCAGGATACGAAGTAGAGTGCGATTCATCTCTGGTACCTCTCAAAGAAAGATTCGGACAGCGCTCGATAGATTGGGGTTGGGCAGAGTTGCCGTGAGATGCCGAAGGCGATCAGTGCAGTGGCAATCATCGGAAGTAGCATGTGAGGGTTATCTGTCATCTCTAGCACAATAACAAAGGCGGTGATCGGTGTCTGCACCACGCCTGAGAAGTAGCCAACCATTCCCAGCATGATTGATGCGGTCAGCAGCTCCGGAGTGAACCACTGCGCCACTGCGGAACCAATCCCTGCGCCGACCGCCAATGAGGGGGCGAAGATGCCGCCAGGAATGCCGCTGATGAAGGAGGTGAATGTGGCCGCCATCTTGGTGAGTGGGTAGAGCCACCCGCTCTCCAGTTCGCCCTCCAGCAGGGCAAGGATCTCAAAATGGCCTGTGCCGTAACTGCTGTTGCCTGAGAGTAGCCCGATGGCTGCGAGTGTGACCCCACAGAGTGCCGGAATGAGGATGGGGTGGTTTCCAAAATGGGGGGCGATGGTTTGGCTGCTACGGACCAGCAGGGTGGAGAACAGCCCCCCCAGCAGACCACCAATCGCTCCGCAGAGGAGGAGCAACGCGATACTGTCGAACGTAAATGGGAGAGAGGTGCTATTGCTGCCGATGTAGTTATAGTCGCCAAGCAGAACCATTGCAGTGACCCCGGCAATCAGTACGGCACTGAGGATGGTGCCGCTGTTGCGCTGCTCGAAGGATCGGTTCAGTTCTTCTATGGCAAAAACGATCCCGGCCAGTGGGGTATTGAAAGCGGTAGCCACGCCAGCGGCTCCTCCAGCGAGAATCAGACCGCGCCCCATATCATAGCGGTTGAAACGTACGTGGCGGCTGATGGAGTAGAGGATGGCAGCACCAATGTGGACCATCGGCCCTTGCCGCCCCATGGATGCACCACACAGTAGTCCAAGCAGCGCCATGATAATTTTGCCAAAGGCGATGCGAAAGGTGAGTAGTTTGGCGCGAGTCTGTTCGTGCTGAATTTCCAGTGCGGCAATGGTCTGTGGGATACCGCTCCCTTCTGCATTGGGGAAGTAGCGACGGGTCAGTAGCGAGATGGCGACCAGTCCGACTGGAGTGATCAGCAAGGGGAGCCAAGGGGTATTGTTGGCCAGTTGCCGGAATGTTGATTCCGCCTCATGAGCCAGCAGGGCAAAGAGTGCGGCGGCCAGCCCGAGCAGAAGTGCGCCGCCCCAAAAGACCCCTTGCCTTTTCCAGAATCTTCTGGAGTTGAGGCGTTGTCGGGTCTGTCGGAGGGCTCGTTGAGGCGTTTTATGGCTCATCGTAGCGAGAGGATCGGCCAGCCCCGTTTGGTTGCGGTCTCTCTCAGAGTCTCATCCGGATCAACGGCAACCGGGTGATCGACGTGCTCCAGCAGTGGCAGGTCGTTGTGGGAGTCGCTGTAGAAGGTGCTCCCCTCCATGGAGATCAGTTGTTGCTCTAGCCATTGGTTAAGGCGAGTGATCTTCCCTTCTTGGTAAGAGGGAAGCCCTGCGACCGCTCCACTATAGCGGCCATTGATACGCTCTGGTTCGGTGGCGATGAGCTGGGGGATACCCAATTTGTCAGCGATCGGTTCGGTGATGAAACGGTTGGTGGCGGTGATGATCAGCAGTGTGTCCCCTTTATCTCGATGAGATCTCACCAGCTCAACCGCCTTGGGGAGCCAGATGGGCTCGATCTCCTCGTGCATGAACTGCTGGTGCCACGCCCGTAGGGTCTCCATCGAGTGGTCTGCCAGTGGTTTGAACTGAAATGTCAGCCACTCATGGATGTCGAGCGTGCCCTGCTGGTACTGCTGGTAGAAGCGGTCATTTTCGCTACGGTAGAAGTCGGCATCGACATGGCCGTGGCGAACCAGAAACTCTCCCCAGAGGTGGTCACTGTCGCCACCAATCAGGGTGTTGTCGAGGTCAAAAATGGCGAGTGCCATGGGCTGCTCCTGCATGCATTCGTTGAGAAAGCACATTGTACCGTAACCGATTTTTATGAGACTTCTGTGATAGACTCGAATTCAATATAAAGAACAACAAGAACAGGCTTAACCGTTGTGATTGATGAAAATGGATACCGTCCCAATGTAGGCATCATTGTCATCAATGGGCAGGGAAAACTGTTTTGGGCCCGCCGCATCGGACAGGACGGGTGGCAGTTCCCTCAAGGGGGCATTGATGAGCATGAGACGCCGGAAGAGGCGGTCTACCGGGAGCTCTATGAAGAGATTGGGCTAAGGAATAGCCACGTGGAGTTACTGGGGCAGACCCGAGGCTGGCTTAAATACCGGCTGCCAAAGCGCTGTATTCGTCCGGGACAGCATCCCGTCTGTATTGGCCAGAAGCAGAAATGGTTTCTCATGAAGCTGCTGGTGCATGACTCTGAGGTGCGCCTTGATCGGGTCGATCATCCTGAGTTTGATGCCTGGCGTTGGGTGGACTACTGGGATCCGATTGGTGACGTGGTCTACTTCAAGCGCAGCGTCTATCGTAATGCGCTTTGTGAGCTCTCCCACCTTGGGCTGCCGCCCGGGCAACGTCGTCTGCCAGATAAATACCGACTCCCCTGTCGAACCGGTTCATAGACGCTCTTTCGCGTTTTAGCTTAGCGTTTTAATTTTTCAGTTTCCATGGAATGGCCTCTCCCGCGCGGAAGGGGACCAACTTCTCTGTGCCGAAGGGGTGCTCCGCTGGAACCTCCCAGCTCTCTTTGTACAATGTGACGGTGTCGTGGTTTCTCGGCAAGCGGTAGAAGTCGGGGCCGTGGTGGCTCGCAAATCCTTCGAGTTTATCTAATGCATCAGCGCGCTCAAACGCCTCGGCGTAGAGCTCAATGGCGGCGTGGGCGGTGTACATGCCGGCGCAGCCACAGCCGCTCTCCTTGGCGTGACGGGGGTGAGGGGCGCTGTCAGTGCCGAGGAAAAACTTGGAGTTGCCACTGGTGGCGGCACGCACCAGTGCCTCTCTGTGGCGCTCTCTCTTTAGCACCGGCAGACAGTAGAGGTGAGGGCGTATGCCGCCCTGAAACATGGCGTTACGGTTCATCAGCAGGTGGTGAGCGGTAATGGTGGCCGCGATATTGTCATCGGCCTGCTCCACAAACTGAACACCCTGTTCGGTGGTGAGATGTTCGAAAACCAGCCGCAGTCCAGGCGTCTGTTCCAGCATCGGGATCAGTTTGTCGTCAATGAATCGTGCCTCGCGATCAAACAGATCAACAGCTGGGTCGGTCACTTCGCCATGGACCAGTAGTGGGAGCTCACACGCTGCCATGGTGCGTAGGGTCTCCTGTACATGGCTGAGATCGGTGACCCCGGAGTCGGAATTGGTGGTTGCGCCGGCGGGATAGAGCTTGACGGCTTTGACGTGCTTACTGCGGGCCGCCTTTTCAATCTCGTCCGGGGTGGTCTGGTCGGTGAGATAGAGGGTCATCAGCGGGGTGAAATTGTGTCCTGCCGGTAGGCTGTCGAGGATACGTTGACGGTAATCGAGCGCATGTTCCACGGTGGTGATGGGTGGGGCAAGGTTGGGCATCACAATGGCGCGTCCGAACTGCCGGGCGCTGTCGCCGACCACAGCAGCCATAGCGGCACCATCTCTCAGATGTAGATGCCAGTCGTCAGGGCGGGTAATGGTGAGAGTCTGCTCCATGAGATGTTGGCTCGATTGTGAAAATGGGTCGCTATCATTGCATAAATCCCCTGCTTTTTCTCGGTTGTTGCAGGGAAATGGGCGATCAATTCTTGATCTTTTTGTTCAAAAAAACGAATATATGAGCAATTAATAATTTATATTAAAAAAACCATATCAAAGGGAATTTGATTCGGGTATAAAGCGTGTTTTTTGCGCGTTACCGTGCCCTTGGACGGTTTTGATTTGAGGTAGAAAAGGATTATGGCTGAAAGAATGGACAATGACCCACAAGAGACACAAGAGTGGCTCGATGCGTTGGAGGCGGTGATTGAGTTTGAAGGGACGGACCGTGCCCACTATTTGATCGAAAAGATGATGGATCGGGCTCGACGCTCGGGCGTCAATCTTCCTTATAGCTCCAACACAGCCTATGTGAACACTATTCCAGTGAGCCATCAGATCCGTTTTCCAGGTGATCAGGCGATGGAGCATAAGCTCTTGGCCTATATTCGCTGGAACGCAATGGCGATGGTGGTGAAGGCCAACCACCGTCCGGGTGGCGTCGGCGGCCACATTGCCAGTTTCGCCTCTTCAGCGACTCTCTATGATGTTGGCTTCAACCACTTTTTCCAAGGCAATGATGCAGAGAAAGGGGGCGATCTGGTCTTCTTCCAGGGCCATACAGCGCCTGGCGTCTATGCGCGTGCCTTCCTCGAGGGGCGGATCAGTGAGGCGCAGTTGACCAATTTCCGTTTTGAGGCGGATGGCGATGGTGTCTCCTCCTATCCACATCCGTGGTTGATGCGTGACTTCTGGCAGTTCCCCACCGTCTCAATGGGGCTGGGGCCGATTCAGGCAATCTATCAGGCGCGTTTCATGAAGTACCTGCACCACCGTGAGATTGCCGATACTGATGGTCGTCAGGTCTGGGCCTACCTCGGGGATGGTGAGATGGATGAGCCGGAGTCACTGGGTGCCATTACCCTGGCCGGACGTGAGAAGCTCGATGATCTGGTCTTTGTGATCAACTGTAACCTGCAGCGTCTCGATGGGCCGGTGCGGGGTAACGGCAAGATCATTCAGGAGCTGGAGGCACTGTTCCGTGGTGCGGGCTGGAATGTGCTCAAGGTGATCTGGGGCTCTGGCTGGGATGCGCTGCTGGCGAAAGACAAAACCGGTCTGCTGTTGAAGCGGATGGAAGAGGTGGTTGATGGCGAGTACCAGAACTACAAGTCAAAGGATGGTGCCTTTGTCCGGGAACACTTCTTCGGCAAGTATCCCGAGTTGTTGGATCTGGTCTCCGATATGACCGATCAAGACATCTGGAAGCTACAGCGTGGCGGACATGATCCGCGCAAGATCTACGCAGCCTATAAAGAGGCGAAGGATCACAAAGGGCAGCCCACCGTGATTCTGGCCAAGACCGTCAAAGGGTATGGCATGGGTGAGGCGGGTGAGGGGCAGAATGCGACCCACTCACAGAAGAAAATGGGTGTGGAGCACATGCGCCGCTTTCGCGACCGTTTCCATATTCCGGTGACCGATGAGCAGATGGATGAGATTCCTTTCATCCGCCCTGCAGAGGGAAGCGAAGAGCATAACTACATGCTGGAGCGTCGAGATAGTCTGGGTGGATTCTTGCCGGAGCGTCGTGAAAATGCACCGGCGCTGGAGGTTCCACCGCTGGAGAGTTTTGAGGCGCTTCTCAAGGGGAGTGGAGAGCGTGAGCTGTCGACCACGATGGTCTTTGTGCGCATGCTCTCTACACTGGCGCGTGACAAGCAGATGGGCAAGCATGTGGTGCCCATCGTGCCGGATGAGGCGCGTACCTTCGGGATGGAAGGGATGTTCCGTCAACTGGGGATCTACTCCTCCTCTGGTCAGCTCTATGAGCCAGAGGACTCCGGTAAGGTGATGTGGTATCGCGAGGATACCAAGGGCCAGATCCTGCAAGAAGGGATCAACGAGGCGGGCGCGATGGCGGAGTGGATGGCGGCAGCCACCGCCTACACCAATCATGGCATCAATATGGTGCCGTTCTATATCTATTACTCGATGTTCGGTTTCCAGCGTATTGGTGATCTGGCTTGGGCGGCGGGTGACATGCAGGCGCGTGGCTTTATGGTCGGCGGTACTGCGGGTCGTACCACACTCAATGGGGAAGGGTTGCAGCATCAGGATGGCCATAGCCATCTCTTTGCCGCGACCATTCCAAACTGTGTCGCCTATGATCCAACCTACGGCTATGAGCTGACGGTGATTATTCAGGACGGTATGCGTCGTATGTATCAAGAGCAGGAGAACGTCTTCTACTACGTCGCAGTGATGAATGAGAACTACACCCACCCCGATATGCCAGAGGGGGCGGAAGAGGGGATTGTGCGGGGTATGTACCCACTCAAGTCGACCGGATCTGGCGAGCGTCAGGTGCAGTTGCTGGGCAGTGGTGCCATTCTGCGTGAAGTAGAGGCGGCGGCAGAGATGCTGAAGAGCGACTGGGATGTATCTGCCGATATCTGGAGTGTCACCAGCTTCAATGAGCTGGCACGAGACGGGCAAGATACCTCTCGATGGAATCGTCTCCATCCTGCCGATGCACCGCGACAGAGCTATGTGGCGCAGTGTCTGGAAGGGACCAAAGGGCCAGTGGTTGCCTCAACCGACTATATCCGTCTCTATGCAGAGCAGATTCGAGATCTGGTGCCTGGGCGTTACGAGACGCTGGGTACCGATGGTTACGGACGCAGTGATACCCGAGAGAAGTTGCGAGACTTCTTCGAAGTGGATCGACGTTTCGTCACGGTGGCCGCATTGAAGGCGTTGGCGGATGAGGGAACCGTGGAGCTCTCTACAGTCACCGAGGCAATCAACCGTTACGGGATCGACCCCGAGCGTCCTAACCCCGTTGTACGATAGAGGAGGAGCAAGACAATGGCAGAGATGATGATTGTTACTGTTCCTGACATCGGGGACTTCGCCGAGGTTGAAGTGATTGAAATATTAGTTGCCGAGGGTGATGAGGTTCAGCAGGAAGACTCGTTGATCTCGCTGGAGAGCGACAAGGCAACGATGGAGATTCCTGCGCCGCAAGGTGGCGTTGTGAAAGGGCTCAAAATTGCGGTTGGAGACAAGGTCTCTGAGGGAGCACCGATCTTGGAGTTGGAGGTGGTTGCCGGTGCAGCACCTGCTGTAGAGGAGAACCCGAGCGATCCGCCGCCTCAGGTTGAAACGCCAGTGGCTGAAGAGACGCCAAAACCTGCTCCAGCCGCTGTTGAAACGGCACCCGCGCCATCAGTCATTGATGGCAATAAAGCGCACGCCTCCCCAGCGATCCGTCGTTATGCACGCGAGTTGGGGGTTGACCTCTCTCAGGTGGGTGGCTCTGGTGCAAAAGGGCGGGTATTGAAAGAGGATGTGAAGCGTTTTGTGAAGAAGGCGCTCTCTGAAGATGGTGTCAAAGGGGGGAGTGGCATTCCACCGATCCCCAAGGTCGACTTCTCCAAGTTTGGGAGAGTGGATCCACAACCGCTGTCGCGCATCCAGAAGATTTCAGGCAAGCATCTCCATGCCTGCTGGTTGAATGTGCCCCATGTCACGCAGTTTGATGAGGCCGATATTACCGAGATGGAGGCGTTCCGTCAGTCGGCGAAAGAGGATGCGGCGGCTCGCGGTGTGCGCCTGACGCCACTGGTCTTTATCTTGAAGGCGGTGGTTGCGGTGCTCAAGGAGTTCCCTAAATTCAATGCGTCCCTCGATCTGGATAGTGAACAGTTGATCCTCAAGGACTACTACAACATTGGTGTGGCGGTAGATACCCCGAATGGGTTGATGGTGCCGGTGATCAAGGATGTTGATCGCAAGGGGGTCTATGAGCTGGCAGAGGAGTTGATGGAGATCAGTGGCCGTGCCCGTGATGGCAAACTCGGCTCAGCCGATCTGCAGGGGGGCACCTTCTCCATCTCCAGCCTGGGTGGGATTGGCGGAACCCAGTTTACGCCGATTGTGAATGCACCAGAGGTGGCGATCTTGGGAGTGGCCCGCTCACAGATGAAACCGATCTGGAATGGAGCCGAGTTTGAGCCACGCCTGATGTTGCCGTTGGCGCTGTCGTATGATCATCGGGTGATCGATGGGGCGGATGGCGCTCGCTTTGCTGCACGACTGGGGAATCTGCTCAGTAGCTTTGTGAAAGTATTGCTCTAGTCTAATGCCCCCATTGAATTTGGTAATGGTGGGTATTTAGATTTACTGTTTGGCTTGGGTTGCGCCACAAGGCACGCTACCCGTTTCACGGTCATAGGATTGAGAGAAGAAGAATGACGACTGAGGTAAGAGTACCCGATATCGGGGATTTCGAGGGGGTAGAGGTGATCGAGTTGCTGGTCTCAGCCGGTGACAGTATCGCCAAAGAGGACTCACTGGTCTCGCTGGAGAGTGACAAGGCGACCATGGAGATCCCTTCGCCAGTTGCCGGTACGGTGCAAGAGATCAAGATTGTTGTAGGGGACAAGGTATCCCAGGGGGATCTGATCCTACTGGCAGAGGTTGCAGAGACAATAGCAGCGCCTGAGACAGAGGAGAAAGTCGCGGCGGCTGCGTCTCCACTTACACCGGCAGCAGCCCCCACTGGTGATGCCGATATTCAGGCGGAAGTACTGGTGCTGGGATCTGGTCCCGGTGGTTACACGGCGGCTTTCCGTGCCGCAGATCTTGGCAAGAAAGTGGTGATGGTAGAGCGCCACGCCTCGATTGGTGGCGTCTGCCTCAATGTGGGCTGTATCCCCTCCAAGGCACTGCTACATACCGCACAGGTGATTAACGAGGCGGATTCGATGGCCAATCATGGCGTCCGTTTCAGTCAGCCTGAAGTGAATATTGACAAGATCCGTGACTGGAAAGAGGGCGTGGTCAACCGTCTGACCGGTGGTTTGGGTATGCTGGCCAAGCAGCGCAAGGTGCAGGTGGTCACTGGAGAGGGTCAATTCACCTCACCCAATACCCTGTCTGTAGAGACGGCGGAAGGGATGAAGAGCATCTCTTTCGAAAATGCGATCATCGCAGCCGGTTCTCGTTCAGTAGAAATTCCGGTTTTCCCTCATGATGATTCCCGGGTGTGGGACTCCACCGATGCACTGCGTCTGAAAGAGGTGCCGGAGCGTCTGTTGATTGTTGGGGGTGGCATCATCGGACTGGAGATGGCGACGGTCTATGAGGCGTTGGGTTCTAAAATTACTGTGGTTGAGCTCCAGGATTCGCTGATTCCCGGTGCCGACAAGGACATTGTCCGCCCACTGCAGAAGCGCATCGGCAAGCGTTACGAGAATATCTATCTGAAGACCCGTGTCGCCAGCATGAGCGCAGAAGAGAGCGGCATTAAGGTGGGCTTTGAAGGGGGCAAGGCGCCGCAAGAGGATACCTTCGATGCAGTGCTGGTCTCGGTTGGTCGCGCGCCCAATGGCAAGTTAATTAGCGCAGAGAGTGCTGGTGTGAATGTCGATGACTATGGCTTTATCGCCACAGACAAGCAGATGCGAACCAATGTTTCTCACATCTTTGCGATTGGAGATATCGTTGGACAACCGATGCTGGCCCACAAAGCGACCCATGAGGCGAAGGTGGCTGCGGAGGTGATTTGCGGTCATAAGTCAGCCTTTGACCCGCTGACTATTCCATCGGTGGCCTATACCGATCCTGAGGTGGCGTGGGCAGGGCTAACCGAGATCGAGGCAAAAGCGCAGGGCATTGAATTCACCAAGGGTGCGTTCCCGTGGGCAGCGAGTGGCCGTAGTCTCAGTATCGGACGTGATGAAGGGATGACCAAGGCGCTTTTCGACAAGGAGAGTGGCCGCCTGATTGGTGCTGCGATGGTGGGGACCAACGCGGGCGAGTTGATTGCCGAGGCGGTGTTGGGAATCGAGATGGGTTCGGACATGGAAGATATTGGGCTGACTATTCATCCCCATCCGACCCTGTCGGAGACACTCTGTTTTGCTGCAGAGATGGCAGAAGGAACCATTACTGACCTGATGCCACCAAAAAAGAGGTAAAATAGACTCAATCACCACAGAGGGCACAGAGCACACAGAGTTTTCAAAACGATCTCTCTGTGGACTCTGTGCCCTCTGTGGTTCATCTGTTTTTGAAGTTTTTGGAAGATTGTCATGTCAGAGATCAAGAAAGTCGTACTCGCCTACTCGGGCGGCCTGGATACCTCCATCATCCTCAAGTGGCTGGAGGATGTTTATGGGTGTGAGGTGGTCACCTTTACTGCTGATATCGGTCAGGGTGAAGAGGTCGAGCCAGCGCGTGCCAAGGCGGAGGCGATGGGGATCAAGGAGATCTATATCGATGATCTGCGTGAGGAGTATGCGCGTGATTTTATTTTCCCGATGTTCCGCGCTAATGCGATCTATGAGGGGGAGTATCTGCTTGGTACCTCGATTGCCCGTCCACTGATCTCTAAACGTCTGGTGGAGATTGCCAAAGAGACCGGTGCGGATGCGATTTCCCACGGCGCAACCGGCAAGGGGAACGACCAGGTGCGCTTTGAATTGGGTGCCTATGCGCTGATGCCGGATGTGAAGATCATCGCGCCATGGCGCGAGTGGGATCTCAACTCGCGCGCCAAGCTGATGGCCTATGCCGAAGAGCACAATATCCCGGTCGACTTTGCCCAGCAAGGAAAGAAGTCCCCCTACTCAATGGATGCCAACCTGTTACACATCTCCTATGAGGGCGATATTCTGGAAGACCCCTACGCGGAGCCAGAAGAAGAGATGTGGCGTTGGAGTGTCTCCCCAGAGAATGCTCCGAATGAGCCGACTTACATTGAGGTCGATTTCGAGAACGGTGATCCGGTGGCGATCAATGGTGAGGCGATGAGCCCGGCCACGGTGATGGAGACCCTGAACAAGCTCGGTGGTGATAATGGGATCGGTCGTGACGATATCGTCGAGAACCGCTATGTCGGGATGAAGTCCCGTGGTTGTTACGAGACACCGGGAGGGACCATTCTGCTCAAGGCCCACCGCGCAATCGAATCGCTGACGCTGGATCGTGAGGCGGCCCACATGAAGGATGAGCTGATGCCACGCTACGCCAAGCTGGTCTACAACGGCTACTGGTGGTCCCCAGAGCGGGAGATGCTGCAGGCAGCGATTGATGAGACCCAGAAGGTGGTCAATGGTACGGTACGTCTGAAGCTCTACAAGGGCAATGTGATTGTGGTGGGGCGCAAGTCCGAAACCAATAGTCTCTTCAATGAAGAGATCGCCACCTTTGAAGAGGATGATGGCGCTTATGACCAGAAGGATGCGGCCGGGTTTATCCGCTTGAACTCACTGCGACTGCGCATTGGAGCCAAGCAGGGTCGTTAGGCTGTATGGGCAGGATGGATTGATGGGACCTTCAGTAAAACTGGTTTTCACCAATCCCATCCACTTTCTCGCCTTCGGATTTGGTTCGGGACTGGCTCCATTTGCACCTGGGACCTTTGGTACGCTGGCGGCCATTCCACTCTATCTAATGATGCAGCCGCTTTCGCTGCCACTCTATCTTGCTGTGGTTGCGATCGCGTTCATTGCTGGGATCTGGATCTGTGGGGTCGCGGGTGCCGACCTTGGGGTACATGATCATGGTGGGATTGTCTGGGATGAATTTGTTGGCCTTTGGGTAACCATGATCGCCGCCCCAGCGGGTTGGCCATGGGTGGTTGCTGGTTTTCTGCTCTTTCGTTTGTTTGATATCTGGAAGCCGTGGCCCATCAGTTGGGCGGATCAGCAGCTTTCTGGTGGCTTCGGGGTGATGCTGGATGATCTGATTGCAGGGCTTTATGCGCTGCTGTTGATGCAGATTGCGGCGTACTGGTTGAAATAGAAATAGCTGTCCCACCTATCGAGGCAGGGTGATTTCAGCGCTGAATCCACCCTCTGGAAGATTATTGAGGGTTAGAGTGCCAGCGTGAGACTCGGTGATCTCCTGGACAATGGCCAGACCAAGGCCGATGCCGCCACTCTGGCGATTTCTTGATGAGTCGGCTCGGAAGTAGGGGGTTGTGATCTTCTCCAGGAGTGCCGGGTCAACCCCGGGACCATCATCAACCACGCGAATGGTGAGCTGGCGTTCATTGTCCTCAATCAACAGCGCCACCTGCTCTCCATATCGGAATGCATTGTTGAGCAGATTCTGTATGGCGCGCCGGAGTTGGAGTGGCTGGCAGAGGTAGCGCCAATGTGCTTTGCCGTGACTGGAAAGTGGGCGGTTAACCTCCCTCATCTCTTGCTGGATCTCAGCGATCAACTGGTTGATATCGATAATCCCGGGGCTTTCTTGGAGCTCTTCATCTCGCAGATAACTGAGAGAGTGCTCGACCAGTTGCTGGATCTCTCCAATGTCTGCAAGGCTCTGTTGTTGGGGGGTACCACTCAGTAGCGTTGAGATCCTGAGCTGCAGGCGGGTGAGTGGGGTACGAAGATCGTGAGAGATGGCATTGAGCATACGAATACGGTTTTGGGTCTGAAGGATAAGCCTGCGTTCACTGCTTCGCTGCTGTTCATAGTACTGTGCGCTCTGCTGGCTCCGATACTGTACGGTCAGAAAGTAGATCATGGAGAGTATGCCTAGCGCTACCCAGTGAAAAAGAGAGAGCGTGAGAACCTTGATGGTTGCTTCTGACCTCAGTAGAAAAGGTTGGCTGGGATTGTTGAGGCGGACTCGGTCCGTGAGGGAAATAGTGATGTTTCCGGCAAGGTCTGAAAGGCTTCCCGTGCCTTTTCTTTCTACCAGAGGGCGCTGTTTCTCATTGTTTGGGTTATAGAGTGAGAGCGCTGTGGTCAAGCGAGATTTGGGAGGGAGTAGTGTGGTTGGATCAATCAACAACCCAACATGGAGCTCAGAATACCAGGGGAATGGTTGGTCCTGCTTTTCAATTAGACGGGTGGTACGTTGTAGTAGGAAATAGTGGGGTTTGTCATCAATCAAGTAGGGGAGGGAGCTGTGTGCATCGACCCCACTGGTGGCATGAATAGTTCCACTCAGGGCAGGGATCTTTTGTGCGTCCTCGTTGGCCAGAGTGTATAAATCATCGCTACGGGCGGAATGGTAGAGCAGAATGGGGGAGGTGAGTGCCGGGTGGTTTCCTGCTTTCGTTGTCTCTGTGGGGTGCTCCGTGGGCAGTGTTGGGAATAGCATTACAGCGCGAACCTGTGGAAAAGGAGCGATCAGCGGGGCGATGGTTGCATGAATCCGTTGCTGCTGGAATAGATCTGCAGGGCCGATTAGCTGGGCGATGGTTTGCAGAACATTTTCATGGGTCTGGAGGAGATGTTCAATCTGTTGTTTCTGCTGGTGAGAGGCCGAAAAAAAGTCTGCTCTTGCGGCCACATATTGGTGGATAGTGAGCCATCCAAGCGTGACAGAAACCAGTAGCACCCACCCCGCAATCAAGGTGCGATATCGACGCCAGAGATGACGGATAGAGAGGCGGTTCCTCAATGGAGGTCGTCCTGTTCTGGGTGGGAAGACGGAGTGGACCGCTCCGTACTCTTTTCTGATTCGGCGATCTGTAGCTCCAGCGCCTCATAGGCGGCTAGGACCTCTTTCCGATTCCGTTCCAGTGTGGAAGAGACACGATCCAGGCTTTGTGTGATCTCTCCCAACTCTCCCTCAGTGGGTAGGTTTTGTGCTGGAGGGGTGAGATTGCCCGATGCGATGCTTCCCATGGCTAGCTTGAGCCTAGACAAGAATTGAGTGAGTTGTTTGGAGAGAAGGTAGACCAACAGTAGTGCAACCACAAAGGCGGAGAGACCCGCCCAGAGTGTCTCCATAATCAGTTGTTGGCGACTCTCTTTGAGTCTGTTGTTTGAGAGGGTGAGCGCCACCGATCCCAGTAGTGGGGCTGGCGCAGTATTGGATGAGTCCCATGTGTCAATAGATAGCATTGACGCATGGATGGGGGCGGTAAAGACCGTTCCTGGTGTGACCTCCAACAAGGACGAGGGGATGTGCTCAATTTGGGCGAGCAGATGGAACTGGTTATCGTAGATCTCGATTCGGTCAATCTCTGGCTGTTGTACGACCTGATTCAGGTAGGTGCGAAGGGCGTCCATATCCCCAGAGAATATCGAATATTCACAACTGGGTGCGATCTGTTTTACCAGAGTTTCTCCATGTCGCTGATGCTCTATAAGGAGGTGACTCCATCCGTTATAGGCTGTATGGAGTGTCATGGCGATCCATACGATCAAGGCGGGGATAGCGCCTAGCAGAAGAATCTGGGTTCGAAAAGGCCAATGGTTCATTGCAACGTCTCCTCAAACTGTTGCAGTTGTTGGGTCAAGGTCGATGGATGGTCCAGATGGATCCCGAGGGATCGTGCGACCTTGGGGTTGGTGACTACGGTAAATTGTGCGGGGTACTGTGGTGAGAACAGGGCAGTGTTGCCTTGTCCTCCCCGGCTGAATTGAGAAATCCACGTTTGAGTCTGCGCGATCATCTCTTCGCTCGATGTTGATGCCCCCACCACGCAGCCCGCCTGTACCGCCGACGTGGTGTGACAGATTAGCGGTTTCTGTTGCCGGTAAGCGGAGAGCAGAATGCCGCGAAAACTTTGGGCATTAAATAGGGCGGGGTCATGGTGGGTAATCAAGGCATTCGTGTTAGAGAGGAGCTGTCTCAATGAGGGGTGTAGCTGTTGTGTGGTCTGTTGCGTGATCTGTAGCCCCTGTTGAGTGAGGATTTCAATATTCTCCTCCTCTCCACTCTGCAGGATACCGACGTGGTGAATGGATGGGAGTGCAAGGGCGCTTAACTGAATCAGTCGATGGAGCGGTTGTTCGCGAAAGATTGCAGTGGCGGGGTGTTTGAGTGACGGGGCCTGTTGTAGGGCCTGATCGAACTCATCATGGGTCACCAACAGGGCCAATAGAGGAGTGGGGATAGACTGTTGTAGTGCGTTGGTTAGGCTCTTCGGGCCAATGGTAATGAGTAAGTTGGGTGTGCTGTCAGAGAGGGGTAAGGAGCTGAGTGTCTCCTCTAACTGTATAGAGAAGGACTGATAGGCCTGTGGAGGGTCCGCCAGTAAGGTGATGGTTCCCGATTGCGCCCCGCTGCCGAATAGAATGCACAGCAGCAAAAGGAGCAGGCGAATACTCATGCTGGGATATCGCGGGGGTTACCACTCACTTTTTAGCGTTAGCATGAAATCGGTTTTATTATTATTGGAGTGGCTGCTGTCATACTCCACTACCGTTCCAAGGTGGTGACGAAGCAGTAAGCCGATTGTTGCGGGTTGAGCGGATGTGAGCTCTATTTTTTGATTGAGTGCTAGATCCACGCGTCGCATTGGCGTAGTGAAATCGGCGGCTGAGCAGCCACTGTTTTCGGTGGTGTAGCTGAGTTCGCCACAGAGTAATCCCATATAGTAGAAGGCGAGCGAGCCCTGCAGGGAGGTGCCGAAGCGGTGGGTGGCCATTGCAGAGAGGATCTTCTTTGGACTGGAGCTGGAGAGATCCTCTGTTTCACTGTGGTAGCTGAAGATATGCCCATAGGAGAGATCCAGACGATTCTTGGCATCCGGTGTCCAATGAGTCTCAAGTTCAATACCGTTAATCTCTGCAGAGTAGAGATTGGCATGGGTGAATGGGTATAGATCAAAACTGGGAGTGAGGAGTGCTGTAGGAATTGAATTTGTGGTTAACCCCGTCATGTCGGAGAGTCGCTCCTGATAAAGACGGATGTCTCCACTAGCATTGTGTTGCGGTAGATTAAAGTGCCACCCCAGCTCCCGAGCAGTGATCTGTTCGGGACGTAGAGCATAGCTGGATGAGCCGATTTCACTAAGCCTAGAGGAGGCGACGGCGGTGATATAGTTAACTTCTGGATCGGTCCATTTGGCATACTGCTCTAGCAGATCTGGAGAGCGAATGGCCTCGGAGTAGCTGGCCCGCAGGGTGTGGTTGGGGGTAAGGTGGTAGTTTAGAGCGACTCTTGGGGAGAGTTTGCTAAACCCTCCAACATCTTCATGGTCCCACATGACCCCGCCATGGAGTAGTAGATGATCGGCGGCTCGCCACTCCAGATTGGCATAGAGTTGATGGCTGTTCTTCTTGTAGGTCTGCCCATCGCCAAAATAGGTGGAGGACTTTACCCGATCCTGTCGCAGTGCAAGACCAGAGACAGAGCGTAGTTGATCATTATGGTTCTGGTTGTACTGTAACTCCAGATGGTAACGGGACTCATCCCAGTTGCGGTTGCCAGCACTCCACTCATGGATCACGTTGATTTGTTGATGATAGGCGGTCAGCTCCGTTGAGCGGTCTGCGTCAATGAGTCGCTTCCAGCGGATCTGTTGGTGGCTGTTCTTCCAGTGGGCAGTAGTTGGCAATGAGATTTTGCCAACATCCTTGTCTCCATCCTTGAATCCCAGGTCGAGATGAATTTGGTCGGTTGGGCTGTGTTGATAATCCCCTCTCCAGTTGAGGAAATGGAGTGCCTCTTCATCTCGGTAGGTACCTTGGTCATAGCCATCGTCCCCATAGTATTTCATCGAGAGGCGGTAGCTGAGATCCTGGAGATTGCCTACATGACGGAATGCACTCTCTCTCCGGTCGCCAGTTCCTGTGGTGACGGAGAGCAGCGAGGGGGTGTCGGCCGAATTGCGAGTGATGATGTTGATCACTCCCATAAAGGCATTGGCACCATAAGAGACCGTGGAGGGGGCGCGCACCACCTCGATGCGTTCAATGTCCTCGATGATCAGAGGGAGATCGTTCCACATCACTCGAGAGAATCCGGCCTGATAGACGGAGCGCCCGTCGACTAAGACTTGCAGGTGACGACCATTCCCGCTACCGGATGTATCAAGTCCATGATATTTAACCTGCGGTTTATTGCCGTTGCTATAGACCACAAACATGCCAGGAACGAGGCGGAAAAGCTCCGCGATCTCTCGAATCCCGCTCTCCTCAATCTGTTTTCTGCGGATGATGGTGACCGCGGCAGGGGCCTCATTAATGGCCTGCTCGATTCTTGATGGCGTGAGTACAATAGGAAGGGCGTCGAGGTCGTCCAGTGGCTCTACTGCAATACCAGTTGATGATGTGGTGATTAGCAGGACGGGGATGATGTTCCGGAAAGAGCGCCTCACTGTTCGGTGATTTCAACGGGGGCGGAGAGGATATACCCTTGATTACGAATGGTCTGGATAATCATCCCGCGTTTGTCCCCAATCTGCTCTCGAATCCGACTGACCTGAACATCAATACTGCGGCTGTTGACCTCTACCTGGGTGCCTAGTAACTCATCGGTGACCTGGTGCCGGTTGAGTATCTGGTTGGGACGGTTCAGAAAATGGAGGAGCAGCTTGAGTTGGCTATCAGGAAGCGCGACTCGCTGGCCGTCCTCTCGAGTAATGACCCGATCAGGCATGGAGAGGGTGATCCCTCCAAAATGGAAGTGTTGTTGTTTGTCAGGAGAGGCGGGTGTTGGGGTGCGACGCAGGATGGCATGGATTCGTTCCAACAGCTCACTCGGGTCAAAAGGTTTGGTCAGGTAGTCGTCGGCCCCCAGTCGAAGGCCGTGAATGCGGTCGCTGGTTTCGGCACGGGCCGAGAGCATAATGATTGGAAGATCGCTCTTTTTGCGTAGGGTTTCGGCGATAGAGAAGCCATCTTCACCGGGGAGCATGATATCGAGAATGAGGAGTGCAATCGGCTCACGCCCCAGAATTTCCCATGCCTTCTCCCCATCTGGGGCGGTCCAGACATTTTCAAAGCCCTTCTTGTTCAGATAGTGGCGGAGCAGCGAACGGATTTCATTGTCGTCATCGACAATCAGCAGGTGTTGAGATAGAGATTCCATATAAAGAATTATAGATAATCCCCTGCTGAAATTGTGTTACTGAATGTAACGAGTCAAGTGTTTGATTGATCTGTGTTTTGACTTGTGGCACCTTCCTCAATGATCTGATCGAGACGAATCTCAATGGGCTGTTTTTTCCCATTGATTGCAATGAGGAATTCTCCTCCTGGGCGGGTCACCAGATCGGTTGGGAAGATCTTCTGTGATTCAGTGATCCCTGAGTTTGTATGCCACTGCAGTCGTAGTGGCCTGCGCTGCAGGATGGCCAGCTCATACTCGCTGTGGCGGGCACAGGAGATGGGCTGGTAAGACGACCTCATTGCTGCATCAAGAACTCGAGCAGGGCTTTCTGGGCATGAAGGCGATTCTCGGCCTCATCCCAGACCACGCTCTGCGGGCCATCGATGACGCCAGCGCTCACCTCTTCTCCTCGATGTGCAGGGAGGCAGTGCATGAAGAGAGCCTCGGGATTGGCGTGGCTCATCAGCGCCTCATCCACTTGGTAATCCTGGAAGATGGTGTTGCGAGTGCTGCTCTCCTCCTCCTGTCCCATGCTGGCCCAGACATCCGTCACAATCAGATCTGCATTGCGTACCGCATCCGCCGGGTCTCTCATCAGGGTGATGGAAGATTCGGTCTGTGCCACCATCTCCGGCTTGGGCTCATACCCTTCAGGGGTGGCGATGTTGAGGTGGAAGCCAAAGCGTAGCGCTGCGTTCATGTAGGAGTGGCACATATTATTGCCATCCCCGATCCATGCCACGGTCTTGCCACGGATGGAGCCACGATGTTCAACATAGGCCTGCATGTCGGCCAGTAACTGACAGGGGTGGTAGTCATCAGTCAGCGCATTGATGACAGGGACCTTGGAGTACGCTGCAAAGCGTTCCACATTTTCATGGGAGAAAGTGCGGATCATCACCACATCGACCATGCTGGAGAGGACGCGTGCGCTATCTTCAATCGGCTCGCCACGCCCCAGTTGGGTATCTCGAGAGGAGAGAAAGATGGCGCTGCCGCCAAACTGGGCCATACCGGTCTCGAAGGAGACCCGGGTGCGGGTGGAGGACTTCTCGAAAATCATCCCCAGCACCTGGTTCTTCAGCGGCTCATAGATCTCACCTGCGTGCTGCATCTTCTTCAGCTCAATCGCGCGTTCGATGAGCTGCTCCAGCTCCTCGCTGCTGAAATCAAGCAGAGTCAGAAAGTGTCTTGTGGTCATGATGGCTGCTCCTCACTCCAGCGTTCTATCAATTCGCTCACCTGATCGATGACTTGGTCGGCCTCATCGTCACTGAGAATCAGTGGGGGCAGCAGACGAACAACCCGCTCTGCAGTGACGTTAATGAGCAGCTTCTGTTCAAGTGCCTTGGCGACCAGCTCGGTGCAGGGATGAGCTAGCTCAATGCCAATCATTAACCCGCTGCTGCGGATGGCGTTGACCTGATCGTTGTTGCCTAGGCGATCTACGAATCCTTGATAGATCCGCTCCCCCAGTTCAGCAGCACGTTCGACAAGCTTCAGTTGCTGCATGGTCTCAATCACGGCAAGGGCGCCACGAGTCACCAGTGGATTGCCGCCAAAGGTCGAACCGTGCATGCCCGGTTGGAATAGGGTGGCGGCCTTGCCATGAGCGAGACAGGCGCCAATGGGGAGTCCATTTCCCAGCCCCTTCGCTAGAGTCATGATATCCGGCTGAATGTCATGATGTTGGAAGCCAAACCACTCTCCGGTGCGCCCCATCCCAGTCTGAATCTCGTCCAGAATCATCAGCCATCCCTGCTCGTCACAGAGAGTCCGAATGCCGCTTAGGTAGTCTGCATCGGGAATCTGAATGCCGCCTTCCCCTTGTACCGGCTCGACCATCACCGCAACGACCTCTTTGGTGCGGGCTGCGATCTCGGTCAATGCCTCCAGATCATTATAAGGCGCGCGAATGAACCCTTTGACCAGTGGCTCAAAGCCGGCTTGGACCTTGCGGTTGCCGGTGGCACTGAGGGTGGCAAGGGTGCGTCCATGGAAACTCCCTTTGACCACAATAATAGCGGGGTTGTCGATGCCGCTTTGATGACCATAGAGTCGGGCCAGTTTGATCGCGGCCTCATTGGCCTCGGCACCGGAGTTGCCAAAGAAGATATTTTCCATCCCGGAGATCTCGCAGAGGCGATCGGCCAGCTGTTGCTGGTTGGGGATCCCGTAGAGGTTGGAGGTGTGGAGCAGGGTACCAGCCTGGTCGCAGATGGCGGCAGTCACTGCAGGGTGGCTATGTCCCAGTCCGCAGACGGCGATTCCACTCAAGGCATCGAGATAACGGTCTCCGTTCTCGTTTTCAAGCCATGCGCCTTCGCCTCGAACAAAAGAGACGGGCAGGCGCCCATAGGTGGGCATGATGGTGTCACTCATAAACTTCTAAAACTTCTCAGTCAAAAACCCTGTATGAAAAATCCTTTCGTACAAAGCTTTTTCGTCAAAAAATAAAAAACGGCAGCCTCAAAATGATGCTGCCGATCAGTTGAATGGATATTGTAATGATTGTTTTTGGTTTGGCAATAAGTAAAAACCCCGGAAGAACCGGGGTTTTTAGCTTGAGGCCCCGATGATTTTAGAAAGGGAGACCGTGGCCGTAGGCAGTCATTCCCAAAAGCATCGGGAAGGAGAGCATGGTATTGGTGCGTGATGCCATCAGTGCAACGAACTTGGCCTTTGCAATCTCATCGGCAGAAGCATCCTTGAGACCAAGAATCTTCTGCTGGTTCGGCCAGATCAGTACCCAGACGTTGAAGAGCATGATGGTGCCAAGCCATGCACCCATGCCGATTACTTCCCATCCAGCGGCAAAAGTAAAAGCACCAGCCAGGCCACCCATGCTTTCTAGTGCGCTCACGCCGGTGAACCAGGTCAGAACAGCGGCCCAACGGAACCAGAACAGAGCCCGAGGTGCAACATACTTGTTGATCGCGGCTGGGCCAGGTTCACCATCCGCCAGTGCGGCACCAACGGCAGGGACCTGTACTGCATTGAAGTAGTAGAGCAGGCCAATCCAGGCAATACCAACAATGGCGTGTAGCCAGACAGTAATCTCAAGCAAGTTCACTGCATAGACAGTGGCCCCTTCTGCGTTGGGTGTTTTCAGGGCGACAGCAAGGATCAGTGCCAGGATAACGCCGGCGACCACGGTACCAATTCGGGTCTGTAGTGGGTTCATATCAATTTTCTCCATCGTGAATAAAATAACTAAGCAAAACTGTCGGGTATTATAGGGAGTGAATTGATAAATCGCAATAGCCTTGAAAAAGGAATGTGATTTCATTGTTAGCTGTATCCCCTTAACCATGTCATTTTGCTGGACAATTAGGAGTTCAGACGGTAGCTTGCTGCCCATCATGGATGCGATTGATCTCACCATTTTTTCCAGTCGAATTGAGGCGGTTTGTGACGAGATGGGGGCGGTTCTGCGCCGCTCCGCCTTCTCCCCCAATATCCGGGACCGCCTCGACTACTCTTGTGCCATCTTTGATGCAGCAGGGGAGCTCTGTGCCCAGGCGGCTCATATTCCAGTCCATCTGGGAAGTATGGCCTTTGCAATGAGAGGCATTGTGGACCGGATGGAGTGGCAGGCCGGGGACTTGGTGGTTCTCAATGACCCCTTTCTGGGAGGGACACATCTGCCCGATGTGACGATGATCTCGCCACTATTGATTGGGGAACAGTTGACCGGTTTTGTCGTCAATCGTGCTCATCATGCCGATATTGGAGCAGATAGCCCCGGTTCGATGCCGATCTCAACGGCGCTGGAAGAGGAGGGGGTGGTGATCCCCCCCAGTTACCTGCTGAGAAACGATCAGGTTCAGCAGCCACTCTATGGGAACCTTCTTGCCGCGTTGCGCAATCCGCAGACCTCACAGGGGGACTTTGAGGCACAGATCAGTGCAAATCGAGCCGGTATTGCGCGGCTGCAGGGGTGGATTGGTGAGTTAGGGGTGGAAAACTTTCGTGAGGGGCTGGTCGCATTGAACGGTTATGCGGAGCGGCTGGCAGCCGGAGCATTGCGCACGATTCCAGATGGACAATATCGCTTCACGGATTTCATGGAGGATGATGGTGCAGGTCATCAAGATCTGCCGATCAAGGTCAACGTTGATGTTCAGGATGGTGTCATTACCGTCGATTTTTCAGGAACGGCAGCGCAGACGGCAGGCAATATCAACTGCCCACTGTCGGTTGCAGCGGCTGGTGTCTACTATCTGTTCCGCTGTCTGATGCCACCACAGACTCCCGCAGCAGCTGGCAGCTTTCGAGCAATCAAAATCAAGGCGCCGAAGGGTTCGCTATTGAATGCAGAGCGTCCAGCAGCGGTTGCGGCTGGCAATGTGGAGACCAGCAGCCGAGTGGTTGATGTGGTGATGGGTGCATTGGCACAGGCCATTCCCGATCAGATCGCCGCCGCCAGTCAGGGGACCATGAACAACCTGGCCATGGGGGGAACTGTTAATGGTCGCCACTGGGACTATTATGAAACCATTGGAGGGGGAATGGGAGCGGGGCCGCAAGAGGGCGGGCGCTCTGCGGTCCAGACCCACATGACCAACACATTGAATACTCCGGTGGAGGTGGTGGAGATGACCACGCCGGTGCGGATTGAGGCGTATCGAATCCGGCGAGGTTCTGGGGGACAAGGAAAACACCGAGGAGGAGATGGTCTGGTGCGCAGCTATCGCTTCCTTGAAGAGAGCCAAGTGACGTTGCTGACGGAGCGTAGAGCGCGTGCGCCCTGGGGCCTCGACCAGGGAGCGGATGGAGAGCAGGGGAGAAACAGGCTGGATGGTGAGCCCCTCCCGGCAAAATGTATGGTGACTGTTCAGCCGGGGGCGCGGATGACGATTGAGACCCCGGGTGGAGGTGGTTATGGAACAGAGAAAGAAAAGGAGTGTTAAGAGATGGCAGCTGAATTGAGAAAATACTCAACCAATGAGGAGTTATTCCGGCAAGGAATGAAGGGGGAGTGGTGTGGCGTGATCCGTGAAGGGATGGTTGAGGTCTATCGGGAAGATTCGGATGGAGAGCAGACGCCGTTGGCTACGTTGGGAAAGGGGGAGGTGTTTGGTGAGTTGGCAATCCTCTCTGATAATGATCGTCGCAGTGCGACAGTGCGGGCCACGGAATATACCGAAGTGATGCAGGTCTCGAAGGCAGATATGGACGCGATGTTGGCCAAGTCTTCCCCTATTTTCAGGGCTATTGTGATGACGCTGATCAAGCGGATGCAGAGTATGCTCTCCGAAAAATGAATTTTTCTGGCACAGGATTTGCTTTTTCTGTCGATAAGATAGAGTGGCGTCAAAAAAAGCGCCATACCATGATGAAGTTGAGATTGACTGAATAGAGGATTCACTCCATGTCGATAGGAACTATAGCCGGTATTTTGTCCGGGTTTGCGCTGTTTTTCTGGGCAATCTTTGCCAATACGGATAACCCAGCGATTTTTTTGAGTCTATCCAGTTTGGCAATGGTGGCGGGTGGTGCGATTGCCGGATCCTATATGTCCTTTCAGCCGCTCTATGTCAATCGTGCCTTTGGGGCATTGGTAAGTCAGTTCAAGCCAACAACAGTCACCTTTTTTACTCTGCTGGCAGATGTGGAGAAGATGATTGGCTGGGCCAAGACGGTTCAGTCGAAGGGGGTTGTGGCGCTGGAAGAGGAGATTGGGTCTGATACATCGGACTCTTTTCTTGCTGTAGGCGGGAAGTTTGTCCTCTCCAACTATCGAGGAGATGATTTGCGTGAGCTGTTGGAGATCGCCAATGAGACCTCTTTTCACCGTAACACCATTCAGGTTGGTGTATTGAAGAAGATGGGAACCCTCTCTCCAGCCTACGGCATGATCGGTACCCTGGTAGGGCTGGTGATCATGTTGGGGAATATGGGTGGAGATCCTGCGGCACTGGGTGCGGGTATGGCGGTGGCGATGTTGACCACGCTCTATGGAGTGATCTTTGCACAGATGGTCTTTAATCCTGCGGCTGATAAATTGCAGCAGAAAGAGGAGATGGTCAAGTTTCGTAATACTCTTCTGATTGAGGGATTCATGATGTTGGCAGACCAGAAACCGGGACGTGAAATTCAGGATAAGCTCAATAGCTATCTGGCTCCACAGGCCTGGTTTGATGTGGCTGAGGATTAATTCAGCGGGATCGATGGAGTAACGCCATGGCTAAAAATAAATGTCCACCACAGGAGGAGTGTGAACAGTGTGATGAGATGATGGCGACCTTCGCTGATATGATGTCATTGCTGATGGCCTTTTTTGTCTTGCTGCTGGCAACGGCTAATTTTGATCCAGTGAAATATGGTGAGGTCTCGGAAGGGATGAAGGAATCTTTTGCTCGAATTGTGACTACGGCGATTCAGGAACCCGTTGTTGCTCCTACAGAAGAGGAGAAGGTTGAGAAGAAGAAAAAGAAGAGCGACTCTGACAAGGCGATGGAGGCGGTGGACGAGATGGTTTCCGAGCGCGGTGTTGAGGAGTTTGTGAAGGTCAGGAAAACTCCCGGTGGATTTGAGTTGGAATTGGCCAATAATTCTCTCTTTACCAGTGGTTCAGCAACGTTGCAACGTACCATCAAGCCGATATTGACACAGTTGGCACAGACGATTGCTACCGTCGATGGTGCACAGATGGAGATCCAGGGCCATACCGATGATGACCCGATCCATACAGCGAAATTCCCCTCCAATTGGGAGCTCTCCTCCACTCGTGCGATCAATGTTCTGAAGTTCATGACGGACCATGGAATGGATCCGAAGCGGGTCAAGGCAGCGGCCTATGCGGACTCTATGCCCAAGGTGCCCAATCGAGACAAGGCCGGGCGTGCGATCAAGGAGAATCAGGCCGAGAATCGTCGCGTTATTATCAAGGTCGATAAGCCGGTTAAATTTGAAGAAGATGATGAAAACGCCCCGGCATGGAAAGGGCGAGTCAAAGTTCAGGGTGGTACGCGGGTTGATAAAAAGCGCAAAGCCAAAAAGAAGAAAAAGGAACAGGGGGCGTCATAATGCGATGGCGTCACTTCACAGCTATGCTGCTGCTTCCTGTCTGGATTGGCGGTGTGTCGGCTTGGGCTGCAGATCCCGCTGCTCTGAAGAAGCTGCAGAGCAAACGATCCTGCCTCAAGTGTGACCTGAGCGGTGCGCAGCTGGCAAAACAAAATTTGAGTCGAAAGAATCTTTCTGGGTCAAATCTGAAGAAGGTGGACTTGAGTGACGCTAAGCTCAATATGTCGGTATTGAACAAGGTGAAGCTCTCTGGAGCAAAGCTCCCCGGAGCGGACTTGACTGGCGTGACCGCCAAGCGGCTCAAGGGGTATGGCCTGAAGTTTTCCAAGGTCAATCTCTCCTATACCAATTTCTCCAAGGCGGATCTGGCAGCGGCTGATTTTCGTGGTGCCAAACTGAAAGGGGTCGATTTCTCAGGGGCAGACCTGAGCTGGACAGACTTTCGGGGTTGTAATCTTGGGAGTTCTAACCTGAGTGGTGCCAATATCGAGGGTGCAGATTTCCGTGGTGCCAAGATCGGTAGTGTTCGTGGTAAGCGCAAGGCTAAAAACGGCCACCTTGCGGTTGGCTGGAAGTAGTTAGAGACAGCAACTCTCTTCTATTCGCTAGCAGAGAGGGTAA
Organism: uncultured Piscirickettsiaceae bacterium; assembly: GCA_964551545.1. Lineage (GTDB taxonomy): Bacteria > Pseudomonadota > Gammaproteobacteria > Thiopontia. The sequence goes on from CAZKCT010000001.1 coordinate 102,223, forward strand.
AAGCAGTTGTGCTCAGCAGGCTATTCTGGAAAAGGATGCCATGGTGGGGTTGGTCAATTTCTAACTTTTCGTAGAGAAAAGAGAAAACCTCATCGGCCTGCGCTTCAGAGACGACAGCGGTCACTATTTCTGATTCGATCTCTTTGCTGGAGTGCTGGAACAGATCGCTGCGCCCGCTGCTAACATTGGCACAGTCAATGCTCATCTCTTCTTTGAGTGCTGCAACCGCCTCACTTCCTCGACCTTTGGGAATCAGACAGGTGATCAGTTTTTGGTCTGTTAGCTGGTTCATGGTTTACCTCAGGCGAATTTTTCCAGGACTTCAGGAGGGATATAGGTCGCAGCCTTCTCCAGTGGAGTGATATACATGATGCCCATGCCTGGGGTGTCTAACTCTCCGGCAAGATACATCTGCTCAAAGATCAGCTCTTGCTGTTCGGTGGAGACAATCACCTGAATGACCTCTTTGTCGACCTCCACAGCAACCCCAAGGATTCCCATTCTTTCTCGGATGCCGGTTCCCTTGGCATAGTTGACAGTGGCCCCTTGGGCCCCAGCTTCTCGGGCGGCCTCGATAATGGCATCTGCATTGCCGCGCTGGACAATACAGGTGATCAGGGAAACCCCAGTGAGTACCGTGATGTTACGAGTGCTCATACAACTCCTCCTGTTGTGGCGGTGGCCACCTCTGTTTTTATTGTCTGTTGTTCACGACGGTTCTGAAACTGGATCCAGAGTCCCACCGTCATGACCGAAAGGATCGGGCCGATGGAGGCCATCGAGAGAATGCCAAAGCCATCAACTGCATCAACAGCGTTGCCGAACCCCAGTCCCATTGCCAGTACCAGCGGGACGGTGACGGGTCCGGTGGTGACGCCAGCACTATCCCAGGCGACATTGACAAACTCCTCGGTGGAGAAGTAGGTCAGAACAATTGAGAGCAGATAAGCAGGGATCAACAGGTTGGCGATAGGGATCTCGAAGATGATCTTCAGCACCCCGGTGGCGATTCCACAGGCGACGCCAAAAGAGACGGCATACATCAACGTACTTTTCTTGAAGGCACCATTGGTGAGATTCTCAACCGTCATGCCGAGGGCGTTCAGGGCGGGCTCTGCCAGTGTTGCGCCGAATCCAAGAATCCAGGCAAAGGCGAGGGCGATAGTGATGCCGGTTGCGTAGTCATAGAGTGGCGATGCCTCCACGCTATCGAGCTGGGAGAATGCGGCGGGAACCAGTCCACCAGACTGTCCGCCCAGTTTGGCTAATCCATAGCTGAGACCAATGCTGAAGATGATCATTCCACCCACTGCAAGCACCAGTCCGTAGAGAACAATGCCGGGTTGGCTGATCTTCTCTTTCAGGATTAGAGTCAGCACCAGAAAGAGAAAGATCACCAAAGGAACAATGGCGCGGAAGCCGCCGATGATTTCGACCATTGGCGTCTCTTCAAACCATTGTGGGGCCTGAGCTGCAGCAGCGCTGCTCTGCGCCAGTTGGATGATCTCATCAGGGGTTGTGACTGAGGCAACAAAGAGGGTCAACAGCAGTACGGCGATGATAGGGAAGAGAGAGGCAAGGGTCACAATGCCGAACCCAGAGAGGGAAGAGTCCCCTTTGCCAGATGCGGCGGCAATGCCGATGCCGAGAGAGAGTACCAGAGGTACCGTAACCGGGCCTGTGGTGACTGCACCACAATCCCAGGCCAGTCCCAAAATCTTTGAGAGTTCCGGATCATTCATCATGTAGCCGGTGAGCAACAGAGTAGGAACCAGCGCGGCATAGACCATTGGCTTCAGACTCCAGCCTCGCAAGAAGCGGAGTGCTCCCAGTACAGCAGCAATGCCGACGCCAGCCCCCACCATCAGTACCAGTGTGTCGGCCCATTGGTTGAGTAGTGCATAGAGATAGGGGGCCTTGGTGACGTCTACTCCGGCTCCAACAGCCTGCAGGGCGCCGATGGCGGGCTCTGCAAAAGTGACCCCAATACCGAGCAGGAATGCAATGAGCAGTACCACCGGAAGCGGGGATTTCTTTGGTAGGCCGTTTCCAATGATCTCGCCAAATGGCATCAGTCCCAGCTTCAGCCCCTCCATAAAGAGCATCAGGCCGACAATCACGGCACCTAGCCCCAGGGTGATGACCCAAGAGTCACTCACCCCCTGACGCAGCATCAGGATCTGGAACAGGGCAAGATAGAGCCCCAAAGGCACTACGGCCCTGAGCTGCTCCATGATGCGCACGTTGATATATGGGGAGAGCAGGCGATAGATGTCGAGCCCGGTGAAGGAGAGCTTGCTGGCCTTGATCGGAATGATGTTTCCGGAGGCGTCCCGCTCTGGCGTCGGGGTCAACTGGTTGTAGTTGATCTCCTTATGCTGGATTGCAATTTCACCCAGATAATCCCCGAAACGGATCGGATTCCCCATGAATGCCCCCTTAATTATTGTGTTTTTCATTCAATGCGAAGATGCATTGACCATAGACCAACCATTTTTATGGGTCAAATATTTTTATTTCTAAATTAG
>CAZKCT010000002.1:0-11858 GCA_964551545.1 uncultured Piscirickettsiaceae bacterium
TACGCACCCCTCCAAAGAAATAGCCACAATTCCAGTCAGTTATCTGGAAACCTTTTGGTTTTATCGGTTACAAAGCGATATACTTCAAAGTCGATCAGGACTGGCATCCGGGGGAGCCTGTCGATGATCCAAAAACAATCAGAATAATTAGGAAATCAACCATGAGAACCACCTTACTGGTCCTTGCCTCGCTGCTGTTTCCAACTATCAGCTTTGCCTCAGGTGGCGGAGGAGAACAGCTCGACTTAACTGGGGATACGGTTGGCATCCTTGCCATCATCGTCTTCACGCTTGCCTATGCACTGGTCATGGCCGAGGAGGTCACACACCTGCGAAAATCAAAGCCGGTGATTCTTGCTGCCGGCATCATCTGGGCAATGATCGCGGTGGTCTATGCCAACCACGGCATGCCCCACGCCGCTGAGGTCGCCATCCGCCACAACTTCCTCGAGTTTGCCGAGCTGATGATGTTCCTACTGGTGGCGATGACCTATATCAACGCCATGGAAGAGCGCCGAGTCTTCGATACCCTGCGCGCCTGGTTAGTAGGCAAGGGGTTTGGCTTCCGTCAGCTCTTCTGGATGACCGGTATCCTTGCGTTCTTCATCTCACCGATTGCCGACAACCTGACCACTGCCCTGCTGATGTGTGCGGTGGTATTGGCCGTTGGAGGAAGCAACAGCAAGTTTGTTCTTATCGGCTGTATCAATATCGTGATTGCGGCTAATGCTGGCGGCGCCTTCAGCCCTTTTGGCGACATCACCACGCTGATGGTCTGGCAGAAAGGCATCGTTGATTTCGGCACCTTCTTCGCACTGTTCATCCCCTCTGTGGTCAACTATGTGGTGCCAGCGGCAATCATGCACTTTGCCATCCCCAATGAGCACCCCGAAGCCAATGACGAGGTCGTCGTGATGAAGCGTGGCGCCAAACGGATCATCCTGCTCTTCTTGATGACCATCGCAACAGCAGTGAGCTACCACAACTTCCTCCACCTGCCTCCTGTGATCGGCATGATGACGGGCCTCGCCTATCTCAAATTCTTCGGTTACTACCTGAAGAAGACCCACCACAAAGATACCATTGCGAATGGTGATCAGGTTGAGAACACCCTGCCGTTCGACATCTTCAATAAGGTGGCCCGTGCGGAGTGGGATACCCTGCTCTTCTTCTACGGCGTGGTCCTGGCGGTTGGCGGCCTTGGCTTTATTGGCTATCTCTCTTTGGCCTCCGAAGTCATGTACACCGACTGGGGCGCCACCAATGCCAACATCATGGTCGGCATTCTTTCCGCGATCGTGGATAACATCCCTGTGATGTTTGCAGTCTTAACGATGATGCCTGACATGGATATGGGGCAGTGGTTGCTGGTCACCCTCACCGCCGGTGTCGGAGGCAGCATGCTCTCCATTGGCTCTGCCGCAGGCGTGGCCCTGATGGGGCAGGCCCGAGGCAAGTACACCTTCGGTGGCCACCTGAAGTGGGCCCCTGTGATCGCACTTGGCTATGCCGCCAGCATCTGGGTCCACATGCTGGTCAACAGCCACTACTTTGATGGAGTGCCGGTCGCAGGATAACTCGATATCTGCGACCCACGCAGCTCTTTCACGGAAGAGAGAGATGCTTTTTCAAATTTTATAGGACAGGAGTTAACGGAGATGAACAACACGGAAATCATTGCGCTTTTTGACCAGTGGAACAGTGCACTCAAGACAGGCGACCCAAAAAAGGTTGCCGAATGTTATTCAGAAAGCGGGATCCTGCTGCCAACTGTCTCCAACCAGGTGCGCCACAACCACGCTGAAATTGAGGACTACTTTGTCCACTTTCTCGCCAAGAAACCGCAGGGCGAGATTGATGAGTCCAATGTCCGCACCTATGGTGAGATCGCCATCAACTCCGGGGTCTATACCTTCACATTTGGTGACGGAAACAAGGTACAGGGGCGCTTCACCTTCGCTTACCGCAAAGAGGGGGATGGGTGGAAGATCATCGAGCACCACTCCTCGGTGATGCCTGAGGGTTAATCACCTTACAAAGTCTACAACCCTCCCTCTACAGTCTTAGCCACTCTAGAGGGAGCGCGGCACCAACGGTCGCCTAATCTCGGCTTACCGCGCCCTCAGCACTGTGCCGCCATCTTTCCCAACGTCATCAACGCCCAAGTCGTACGATCATCCCACTGCAGCGCGCAATTGAGCCGAAGGCAACGAGTATATTTTGATTGGGCCGAAAACAGCATGCCTGGAGTAATGCTGATCCCCAGTGCCAGCACCTCTTCATAAAGCTGCGTCGTATTATTCCCTTTGGGCAACTCTACCCAGAGCACAAAGCCGCCTTGGGGCTGGCTGACCCGAGTGCCTTGCGGGAAATGCTCCAGCACCATCTGTACCATGCGCTGCACCTGCTCTGCATAGCGACTGCGGATCTCTCGCAGGTGACGATTGTAGGTCCCTCGCTCCAGAAAGTCGGCAATGGCCAACTGCGGAAGGGTCGGGGTCGCCAATGAAGAGGCAAATTTCTGATATTCAATCTGATTGTGCCACTGCTCCGTCACCACCCAACCCACACGAAACCCTGGTGCAATGGTCTTGGAGAACGAGGAGCAGTAGAGCACACCATCCTCTCGATCAAAATGTTTAGCTGCCAACGGACGCTGCTGATCAAAACTGAGATCCCCATGAATATCATCCTCAATCAGTGGAATCTCTGCCTCCCGCAGCATACTCACCAGCTGCTGCTTGCGCTCATCCGTCAGTTGATGCCCCAACGGGTTGGAGAAATTGGCAATCATCACACACGCCTTGATGGGCCACTGCTCAATCGCCAATTGCAACGCCTCTAAACTGACCCCACTACTGGGGTCGGTGGGAATCTCCAACACCTTCAGGTTGAGCGACTGGATCACCTGCAACAACCCATAATAGGCCGGAGACTCAATGGCCACCAAATCACCCGGCTGCGTCACCGCTTTCAGCGACAGAGTCAATGCCTCATGGCAGCCATTGGTGATGATCACTTGCTCTGGAGAGACGGTACACCCTGCCTCAGCCATCCGTACGGCAACCTGCTGCCGTAATGCCTCATGGCCCAATAGCGATGTATAGTTGGAAAATTCAGCAGCATGGCGCTTGTTGACACTGGCTACCGAGCGCGAGAGCGCACGATAGGGAAGAAAGTCGGAATGGGGAACTGCTGCACCAAGATGAACCACCCCCTCCTGCTTGGAGGCCTTCATCACCTCCAACACCACCTGCTTATTACCAACCAGCGCCGGACGACTGCTCGGCTTGGAGGGGGCCGGCAACTGATTGCGCTGCAGATGACGCGCACGGACATAATACCCCGACCGAGGGCGCGCCTCGACCAGGCCGCGCTGCTCGAGTAATCTTTGCGCCTGCATGACTGTTGAGGTACTGACACCAAACTGCTTGACCAGATCACGAGTACCAGGAATTCGTCTACCTGCACGGTAGACCCCCTGCTCAATACGCTCTGCGACCTGCTCCGCTACCGCCTCATACCGTTTCATCGCAGTACAGTCCTCTCAAAAAAGATCAGTACAGATCATAAATCAATTATTCTGTACTGTATATATTTGCAATTTCCTGAATCTGTACTGATTTATCTTCTCAGGCTATTTTCTCTGTCACCATCCGCCCCTTCCCCAAAACTGGAGCCTACACAATGGAACAGAGCATCATCAAACTCTACCCGCTGGCAGAAGAGCACAACTTTGCTCATCAACTACTACGCTCTATCAAGACGTGTAGACACGCTTTGCTACGCTGCCTGCGCAACCGAAAGCAATATCAACAGCTGCTCCAGCTTAATGATCATCAGCTACAGGACATTGGCATCAGCCGAGAACAAGCAAGAAAAGTCATCAACAGACCCTGCTGGCGGCTATAGAATCGGGCCATGATCCGAGATCTACTTCAGACCACCAGCCCGATCCTCTTTGGCTATCTGCCAATGGGAATGGCTTTTGGAGTGCTGTTTCAGGACCTTGGCTACCCATGGCCTTACGCCACTTTGATGGGGCTGTTGATCTTTGCTGGCAGCGCCCAATTTCTCGCTATTGGCCTGCTAGCCGCCGGGGCTGGCTGGGTCGAGGTGGCACTCTCCACTTTTCTGCTCAATGCGCGCCACCTCTTCTATGGGCTCTCCATGCTCAAGCGGTATGGTCACTGGGGGTTGCGCAAACTCTATCTGATCTTTGGCCTCACCGATGAGACCTACGCCCTGCTCACCTCAACCACCCCTCCCAAGCAGGTTGACCCCCCTCGCTATTATCTCTGGATCACCGCCCTCAATCAGAGTTACTGGGTTGCTGGCTGTACGCTCGGCGCATGGCTTGGTGCTGCACTCCCCTTTAATCCCGAAGGGATGGAGTTCATCATCACAGCCCTCTTCACTGTATTGTTGATCGAGCAGTGGAAACGACTGCAGGAATCTCTACCACTGGTCATTGCCGCGCTCTCTGCTGGGGCCATGCTTATCCTGTTCCCACAACAGATGCTGGCTGGGTCCATTCTTCTGGCGCTGCTGTTGCTAGCCATCCTCCACCGACGCCCGGAACCCTCCCATGAATGAACCCGGACTATTGCTACTGATTGGGGTGATGACAGCAGCCACTTTTTCCACTCGCATCATTCCCTTCCTGCTCCTCCACAACCACAGCGACCACCCGCTATTACAGGAGGTTGCCCGCTATGCCCCGCCGACAATCATGACCATTCTGGTGATCTACAGCATCAAGGGATATGACTTCACCTCAGCACAAGGGATACCGGTTCTGATTGCCATCGCAACGACCGCACTGCTCCACCTCTGGCGCGGCAATACCCTACTCAGTATCTTTGCAGGGACTGCACTTTATATGATGACTCAGGCTTAAGTGCGCTCACAAGATCACCTACTCAGATTGAGCAGGCTATACTGCACCTCAACCAACAGACTTGGAAAATAAGAGATGCCATTCATCAATATCAAAATCACCCAAGGTGCCACCACAAAGCAGAAAGAACAGTTGATTGAAGGGGCCACCCAGTTAATGGTTGATGTACTGGGCAAGAACCCAAACTCAACCTTTGTGGTGATCGATGAGGTCGAGACAGACAACTGGGGGGTCGGTGGTCAGAGCATTACCAAAATGCGACAAAACACCAAATAGAAAACCTATATCGATTTGATGACCTGATCTCTCTGATGCTTCCAATTGAGTCGCTGACTACTTTTCTGGTTGCCTCTGCACTGCTAACCATCGCGCCCGGCCCAGACAACCTATTCGTTTTGACGCAGTCTGCACTCCACGGCCGCAGAGCAGGGATTCTGATTACACTGGGATTATGCAGCGGCCTGGTTGTCCATACCTCTGCCGTCGCACTCGGGGTTGCTATGATCTTTCAGGCGTCTGAGACAGCATTCACCATTCTAAAAATCCTGGGAGCGGCCTATCTGCTCTATCTTGCATGGCAGGCCTTTCACGCCTCAAAAATACCAACCCAATCCGATCAATCCTCCCACTCCGACAAGGCACTCTATCTACGTGGCATTCTGATGAATCTCACCAACCCCAAGGTTTCGATCTTCTTTCTCGCCTTTCTGCCGCAATTCACCTCACCCAATACCGGCTCGATGAGCACACAACTATTGCTCCTCGGCGTGTTGTTTATATGCGTCGCACTGACCCTCTTTAGCCTGATCGCAATACTTGCGGGCACGGTTGGAGCGCGGTTTGCTCAATCGACACGGACACAACGTCTTCTAAACCAGATTGCCGGGATCGTTTTTACAGGGCTGGCATTGAGATTGATCCTCTCTAGCCACACCTGATCCTTTCTTTCTGAAACAGCTACTGAAACAGTTCTAACAGATCATTGAGGAAGTTGACCCCCTGCTGTGTGGCTGAGATTTTCTCTCTCTCTTGCTGCATCAGCTGTTGGTCCACAGCAGCAGCAACGGCACCTTCTACCTGCGCCCACTTGCATCCCGTTCGCTCCTCATACTGAGCGGGGGTAAATGCCTCAAACAGACGTAGGCGATTCATCATGAACTCCAGTGGCAGCGACTCCCGGCCCAGAATATGCTGGCTGCTGATTACAGCATTACAGCCAGCCGCTTGCAGATAACGTTCAGGAGTGCGCTGTCGTGCAGTACGAACAATCATCCCCTCTGCCACATTAGTTATCTTGGCATGAGCACCGGCACCAATCCCCAGATAATCTCCAAAGCGCCAATAGTTAAGGTTATGTTGGCACACTGCACCTGACTCAGCATAGGCGGAGATCTCATACTGCTCCAGCCCCTTCTGTTGCAAGAACTTCCAGCCCATTTGCTGAATCCCCCAGAGCTGATCTTCATCTGGCAATGGCGGTGGCTTTTGGCCAAACGGCGTATTGGGCTCCATGGTTAGCTGGTACCAGGAGAGGTGGTCCACACCCAAGCCAACCGCCTGCTGCAGATCATCCAACGCCTGTTCTTGTGTCTGCTGAGGCAGCCCAAACATCAGGTCGAGATTGATGTTTTCAAAACCTGCCTGCTGTGCCAGCTCCACCGCCAGCCCCGTCTCTTCACCATTGTGGATTCGCCCAATCCGCTTCAGATGATCACTATTAAAGCTCTGTCCCCCAATGGAGAGGCGATTGACCCCTGCCTGTCGATACCCTTTGAAGTAGTGCTGATCTGCCGTGCCAGGATTGGCCTCCAAGGTAACCTCTGGATCTGAAATCAGTGGCAGTCGTGCGCGGACCCCCGAGAGCAATCGTGCAATCTCTTCGTCGGGAAAGAGGCTTGGGGTGCCCCCACCGATAAAGATAGAGCGTACGGGCCGACCCCAGACCGTAGGTAACTCCTGCTCCAGGTCACTCAGCAGCGCATCGACATAAGCGGCATAAGGTGGCGTCTCTGCGGCGTGTGAGTTGAAGTCACAGTAAGGACACTTCTGCACACACCACGGCAGATGAATGTAGAGCGAGAGCGGAATAGCTGCGGTAAAGTTTAGCCCTGTAATAACTCGACCAGCCTCTTCAGTGCTCGGCCGCGATGGCTCAAACGATTCTTCACCTCAGGGGCCAGCTCCGCAGAACTGCACCCCTCTTCCGGCACATAAAAGACCGGATCATAGCCAAAGCCATTCTCCCCTTGTGGGGCCTCCAGAATACGTCCTTCCCAGCTGCCTTGTGCAATCATTGGTACGGGGTCGTTCTCGTGACGCATATAGACCATCACGCACTGGAAGCGAGCGGTGCGCTCTGCTTCAGGCACTCCCTCTAGCGCCTTCAACAGCTTCACATTATTGCGCCCATCATTACCGCCCTCACCCGCATAACGGGCCGAGTAGATGCCAGGTTCCCCTTTGAGGTAATCCACCTCCAGCCCGGAATCATCGGCAATTGCTGGTAGCCCCGTCTGAGCCGCAGCATTGCGTGCCTTGAGGATTGCATTCTCCACAAAGGTGAGCCCGGTCTCCTCTGCCTCCTCCACATTGAACTCTGTCTGCGGCACCACCTCCATCTCAAAGTCGGCCAGCAATGCGCCTAGTTCACGCACCTTGCCCTGATTACCGGTGGCCAATACCACTTGGCTCATGCCAGCGCCTCTTTCTGGTGGCCAATCAGATTGGTAATGCCCTGCTGCGCCAATGCCAACATCTGCTGCATCTCTTCCATGCTGAAGGGGGCCTCCTCTGCGGTGCCCTGTACCTCGATAAATTGGCCCTCGCCATCCATCACCACATTCATGTCGGTCTCCGCACTGGAGTCCTCATCGTAGTCCAGATCCAGAACGGGTGTGCCGTTGTAGACACCAACCGAGACCGAGGCAATCTGTGAAACGATCGGGTTCTCCTTCACCTCACCCTGTGCCATCAGGTGGTTGATCGCATCACACAGCGCCACATAGCCCCCGGTAATCGATGCGGTACGGGTACCACCATCGGCCTGAATCACATCACAGTCGACCGTGATCTGCTGCTCGCCCAGCTTCTTCATATCAATCGCCGCACGCAGTGAACGACCAATCAGGCGCTGGATCTCCATCGTGCGCCCCCCCTGCTTGCCACGGGCCGCCTCACGCCCCATGCGACTACCGGTTGAACGCGGCAACATGCCGTACTCTGCGGTGACCCAGCCCTTGCCCTGACCACGCAACCACGGCGGCAGGCGGCTCTCGACCGATGCGGTACAGATCACCTTGGTGTCGCCAAACTCCACCAACACTGACCCCTCGGCATGCTTGGTGTAGTTGCGAGTAATCTTGATCTCGCGCATCTGGTCCGGGGCTCTTTTACTGGGTCGCATTGCAACACTCCTTGTATACTTTCATTTTTAAGAAGCACGCATTATCCAGCAATCACCAACAGGGTTCAAAAAATGATCCAGAGCATGACCGCATTCGCGCGCAAAGACCTTCAGGCTGAGTGGGGCAGCCTCTCTTGGGAGATTCGTGCCGTCAACCACCGCTATCTGGAGCTGTTCCTGCGGCTGCCAGAGGAGCTACGCCCGATTGAAAACAAGGCCCGTGAGATTGGCCGCAACCAATTGGGCCGTGGAAAAGTGGAGTGTGGGTTGCGCTTCTCCCCCTCCGCCAGCAACAGTAGCGTTGAGGTGAATGAAGAGCTGGCACGCAAGGTGGCACAAGCAACCAAACAGGTGGCCCACCTGATCGACAACCCCGATCGCGTCAATCCAATGGAGGTACTGGGCTGGCCCGGCGTCATCCAGGCCGAAGGGGTCGACACCGCCACCATCCAGCAGCAAGCGCTGGAGCTGTTCAAGGAGACTGTTCAGGAGCTGATCAACACCCGTGCCCGTGAAGGGGAGCGGTTGAAGGAGATGATCCAGCAACGCTGCGATGGTCTACGTCCACTGGTCGAACAGGCCAAGGTAGAGATGCCCAAGGTGATCGAACAGACCCGCGACAAACTGCGCGAGCGGCTGGAGGAGTTTCTGGAGCAGGCCGATGAGAATCGGCTGGAGCAGGAGATGGCGCTACAGGCGCAGAAGCTTGATATCGATGAGGAGATGGATCGCCTCACCACCCACATCGACGAGGTAGAGCGAGTAATCAACAAGGGCGGTGCGGTAGGCCGTCGCCTCGACTTCCTGATGCAAGAGCTGCACCGCGAGGCCAATACCCTGGGGTCAAAGTCGGCTCATGTCGAGACCACACGGATTGCGGTGGAGATGAAGGTGCTGATCGAGCAGATGCGGGAGCAGGTGCAAAACATAGAGTAGCCGCTCTTAAAATTCAGCCTTGTACACCCTCGGCACCAGCCTTACATGCTCATCAACCCGACCAAACAGATTAAAGAGTCTCGGCCCTTTCTTGAACTGAAAAACCCGATACAGCGCATAATGATCTGATCGATCCTTGGAGAAGGCCACCTCATTCTCTGAGATCATAAATGGCTGGTGCTTGCCTGAATTGGTTGTCTTGACCTCGATAAACAACTCTTCATCTTTGAACGGATCAAAAGAGCGTATGTCGAAACCGGCTCCATCACCTCTCTCTTTACTGGTCCACTCAATCTCATCAACCAAGTCACTACGCCCACACTGCTCCATCCGATGTCGCTCATACTTCATGACAAACGACTCTCCAGCTTCACCTAGTCTACGGTTGCGCTGCTCCCCTTCAACGAAATTATACTTGTGTGGCATGTAAGAGCGTTTAGGTTCTGCCACTCTTGAGCTGGGCGCATCAATCTCTGGAGGCATATCAAGCACCGTACTCCAATCAACCATTGGCTTCTCATCTGGTACCGTTTCTACATATCGCTCTGACGCCGTAGCAATACCTTGAAAATCGCTGGTCAGATAGACTTGCACGACCTCTTTGAGCTGCTCCTGATAATTGTAGGCGGGCTTGTATCCATTGATGTAGGGGAATCCCATCTCAGCAAGAATCGCGCTGATATTTTGGTGCTTAAACTCTATAGAAGATTCAGAGCGCTCCTTCAGCAGTGGCAGCAGCTTACGACGATGCTCTGCCTTGTTGTATCGTTGACCAGCCAGCTCTTGTTGCAGCATGGAAAAATAGCTGACAGCCGTTGCCTCGCACTCCAGCCAGTCCCAACCCCTGCCCTGACTCAATATACCTCGGAGCTGCTGCTCATCGAATGATGACTCCAATGCAGCCTTGAGATACTGACAGGCATATTGATTATGCAGTAACTCAAACAGCTCCTCATCCAGATACACATAGGCGATATTGTCATCAACCATCTTACTACTTGGCGCAGTCGTCAGTTGGCTATACTGTTGTTGTGATCCAGTCTTGATTTGATGGTGCCAGAACGACTCTGAACGCAGGTGGAAGAACGGGTGATGCGGGTTGTCTCTATCCCTCTCTGATCGGTATTGATCGAGATATCTGGAAAATGTCTGCTTGAGTAGCGAGTCAAAATAGATACGATTACTACTGATTTGATTCGAACCAATCAACTCTACAACCGCGAGCAGCATACACATCTTATGCGGCTTTCCCTGGCCTGCTGCACGATTGATATTCAGGTGCGTAAATTAGTGCTCATACCCTCTCAACCCCATGACATCCACTCTCTCATCTTTCGAAGATTACATACATGCCGGACAACAAGCACATCTCCCTTCTCATCGACCAGATAGAGAATGACATATAATTGGAAGGGATAAACTGGTGCTGGCGTGTTCAATTCAGTTCGCTACCACGCCACCTCTGAATTATCTGCCAAAAACTGAAAGATCTCTTCCAGCTACCGATGATAGTGATCCTGTTTCGTGCAATCTCATTCAACTCAGCCATAGTATGCAAACTCACACTACTATCAATACCTTCAGTGATATGCTTCTGCATAGTCTCTATCTTTGCAGAATGATCCTGAGCCTTACGGGTAAGATCACGCACATAGTTACTTACATTGCTGCAATGCGATCCAACCTGCCGTTCACCCTAATCCTTCATTGCATCAGGAACTGAAATATTCATTGTTGCCATAATGGATACGCCTCTCTTAATTTTGACAAAACCCTCATGACCAGCGAGCTTGTCCACCACCGAAGATGGCAAATTATTTTCACGGCAAAAGCTAGGGCCTCCGAAGATCCTCTGCGCCTAATGGTCGAAGCCATTGGGATAGTAATGACCATTACTGTAGGTTACTGTCTCGCAAAACACAACATCCCAGGCCAGCCTTAATATCAGGTCATGAGACAACCGCTACCTCTTGCCAGCAAATTTATACCAGGCAACAGTATGGACTGAGTAATGTAGCGGGAGCAAACTCTGTAAGCAGTAATCTACCTTTTTGAACACCCTCAATACACCTTATCAGCGATATGATATATTCAGAAAAATATAGTATTTTTTCTGAACAGAATAAACATGCAAAAATGACTCAAACCATTGAAAAAAAGATTGAATCAAGAATTAATGGCCACGGTAAGGGTTGGGCATTTACAAAGGTCGATTTTGCATCTGAATTTACGGATGACAACATCCACAAGGCACTCTCTTCTCTAACTAAAGCAGGAAAGATCCGCCGTATCAGCCAAGGCATCTATGATTTTCCACGCTATAGCAAACTACTGGATCAACCCCTCAGCCCGGACATTGATCAGGTTGCTCATGCACTTGCCCGGAAATTTAACTGGCGCATCCAGCCTAGCGGTGATGCTGCACTCAATCTACTCGGCCTATCCACTCAGGTGCCGGGACGCTGGGCTTATCTCTCAGATGGCCCTCACCGACAATATGAGATCAGTGGCACCACACTGACCTTCAAAAAGACTGCTCTAAAGAATGTTGGCTTCAAGTATGCCGAAAGCGGCCTGATTGTTCAGGCACTCAAGGCACTGGGGAGAGACCACATCACA
>CAZKCT010000002.1:11958-51464 GCA_964551545.1 uncultured Piscirickettsiaceae bacterium
CGAAAGCGGCCTGATTGTTCAGGCACTCAAGGCACTGGGGAGAGACCACATCACACCTGATGTAATCCAGTCAACACGCACCCAGATCGATTCAGCACACTTCAAACGAATCTTGTCAGACACCCGCACGGTTACCAGCTGGATCTACGATGCAATCAAACAGATCTGTAAGGAGGCGGATTAATGGATCGTATTGCACTGCTTCCCAATCGTGAGCGCTATGAACTTTTCTCAGAAAGTGCTGCACAACTCGGAATGGTACCGGCTGTTGTCGAAAAAGACTTCTGGGTCACCTGGACATTGAAGCAGCTTTTCAGTCATCCAGACCTTTCTAGCCAACTTATGTTCAAAGGCGGTACCAGCTTATCGAAAGTCTACAGCCTGATTGAGCGCTTCTCTGAAGACATTGATCTGATTCTCGATTGGCAAAACCTTTCAGAGGAAGACCCTCTGGCTGATCGATCAAACTCTCGTCAAGGCAAACTGAACCAGACCATTAATCAGGAAGCCCAACGCTATATAGAGTCAACTCTGCTTCCTCTTGTCAGCCAGGCAACATCTTCCTGCTGCAATTGCTCTATCGATGAGAGTGATCCACATGTAATCAACCTCCAATATCCTTCTGCCTTTCCTGACCATTATCTGCGCCCTGAACTACGGCTTGAAATTGGCCCGCTGGCAGCCTGGCTACCCCATGAAGAGCATCAAGTTCGCAGCTATGCTTCAGAGGCATTCCCTGATCTATTCCAGCAACCGACTTGCCATGTTCAGGTAATCTCTGCTGCACGTACCTTTTGGGAGAAAGCCACTATTCTCCATCAGGAGGCCCATCGACCTGCTGACAGAGCACTGCCTCCAAGATATTCTCGCCACTACTATGATCTATACAAGATGGCGCTCTCACCAGTCAAAGATCAGGCACTCAGCGACTTTGGACTACTGGAATCAGTCGTCGATTTCAAACAGCGCTTCTATCCCAGAGGATGGGCACGGTATGACCTTGCAAAATCTGATACGTTGCAGCTGTTGCCTACCGACCATATCCTTAGCGCTCTTCGCAAAGACTATGTCACAATGGGACATATGATCTTTGGGCAAATCCCGGAATTTGATGAGATCATACGTACACTGGGGCTGCTACAGAGTGAAATTAACAACCATATTTAGGCTTTCAAATTTTGGTGACAAAAATGGTGACAAAGAATGAAAATCAGCCACAAAAACACACTTAATGCACTGATTTAACGCCAACATATATTTATAATGCGTAAGAAGGTACAAAACATTCTATAAATCTATTGAATACCAGACATTACCTCATCTCAACAGATCTTTTTCACTCAAAACCTGGTATTTCATCAAGCGATACCCCCTCTGCCTACGCTCCCACATCTTCATTAACTGTGGTGAAGAGGTATCCAGATAGTCATGAATCACAATATCACGCTTTGCAATGTGGTCACGATGCAGGCGTCCTGCATATTGCTGAAGGGTACCTTTCCAGGATACCGGCATCGCCAATACCAGCGTATCCAGAGGCGGATGGTCAAAACCTTCTCCGATCAACCTTCCTGTCGCCAACAGAAGTCGGGGTTCATTTTCTGAAAGCGCCTGAAGTACCTCTTTCACTGCACCTCTTTTCTTCTTGCTCAACCGTCCATGCAGCATGAACAGATTTTCAACTCGCCCATCCAGCAGCTGCCAAAGCGACTCGAGATGCCCGGTTCGCTCTGTTAACAGCAATACCTTTCGTCCCTGCTGATAGGCCGCTATCGCATCCTCTGCAATACGGCGATTACGTTCCTGGTCATCAACAAGATATTGGAATATCTCCTGTATCTTGTCTGATTCCACCATACTGGTTGCCATGATTGCATGGGGTACCACTTGCAGAATGCGCGGCGCCGTTTCCGGTTTTTTTGCACGATGTCGAATCGGTCCGCTCTGCATAAAGATGACCGGATGGTGCCCATCTCTGCGCTCTGGCGTAGCCGTAAGACCCAACACATAACGTGCCTTGGCTTGCTTCATCAATAGCTCAAAGCTTACCGAAGAGATATGGTGACACTCATCGACAATAACCTGCCCATACTGCTCTACAACCTCGTTTACCTCACCCTTGCGAACCAGTGACTGTATCACCGCAACATCTACCCTCAATGAAAGATTCCGTTTGCCTCCACCCAATCTTCCCAGCACATTGCCTTCACAGCTCAGAAACAATTGCAGTTGCTCAATCCACTGCTGTAGAAGATCTGTTCGATTCACTACAACTAACGTACTGACTTTTCGTTCAGCAATAATTGCTGCCGCTGTAACAGTTTTACCAAATGCAGTTGGTGCACACAGCACTCCTGTGTCATATCGAGTGATCGCTGTAACCGCTTTCTGCTGCTCCTCTCTCAATCTGCCATTGAAAACACACTTAATAGATCGACCTTGATTACGCTCATCGGCAATCTGAAGATCGATACCGTTTTCCTGCAACAACTGTTTTACATCATCCAGACAACCACGCGGCAAGGCGATATGGTTGGGGAAATTTTCTGCGCACCCAATAATGCGCGGCTTGTCCCATACCGAGAAACGCATCTGCTGTGCCTTATAGTATTCAGGATTCTGGAAGGCTGCCAACCGGATTAGCCGATTGGTCAGCGGCTGCGTCAACCCCCCTTTTTCAAAGTAGATCTGATTTGCCAATGTGACCACCACCTGTTTCGGCAATGCCCCCCCAACCTGATGGCTGAGCGTATTTTTCCTTCTCTTCCACGGAGTAGCCCCCTGCTCCTCTTCCTCAATATAGGCCACATCCAATACATGGTGTCCCTGACTGAGCTGCTCAATGGAAGTGGCGACACCCACCTCATCTAGCCGTTCAAGAGCACTCAAATGCGCCCACTGATCCGCATATGGTTGCAATTGATCATCAACAAAAATCGACCTGCCCAAGTCTCTTGGTCCCTTTTGTAAGGGCAGCGCAATCAGGTTACCAAATCCCCCTTTCGGCAAACGCTCCTGATTGGGAAACATACGATCATAAGATGCAAGTTCAAGCTGCCTAGAGTGTGAACAGGTATAACTGATCAGAGCTGCCCCCAGTTTCCTCACCTCAAAAGCAGGTATCGCATGGCTAAAGAATATCCAGAGGTGCGCTCCATTACCCGAACGCGAAATTTCAATGGTGGCCGGCACCTGAAAATACCTGCAGGTTACCATCATTGATTGCACATCCTCACGCCAACTCTCTTTATCAAAATCAATCGCAAGGAAATGGCATTGCTCAGTCTGTAGCAGCGGATAGAGACCGATTGTTATCTCTCCCCTCAGGTGTCTATAAATCACTCTGTCGGTGAGAGACAGAAATACTCTATTGGTACACGCTCCACATTTAACCTTGGGCTTTCCACATACTCCTGACTTCCATTCATTACTACACGCTGGAGAATAGCCTGACTTGCCATTTTTACTCTCCCACCGAACGGGGTACAGATCTTCCCTACCATGAAACAGTTTCCGGAATAGCGCAATCTTTTCCTCTGTGGTTAGGACGTTGTTAGACAACTCACGGATGTCATCAGAAGCTGGCTGCTGTACCGACACAATTGGATCAACAATTCCATGCTCCTGCAAAAGCATTCGTAAGCGCTTATTCTCTGCTCGTAGCTGCTCAATCTCTGACATACGTATGTAACTTACAAATTTACATCCTGTAATCGTTCGATTACAATACTAACATGTACACCATCATCAAAATCCCTGAATTTGAGGAATGGCTCAACAGTCTGAAGGATCGTTCCACAAGATTCCGGTTACTTCGTCGCCTTGAAAAGGCACAACGAGGTCTGCTTGGAGATACTCAATCTGTTGGCGAAGGTGTATTTGAGATGCGCGAATTTTTTGGCCCTGGCTGGCGCATGTATTACCTCCACACTGAAGCAACCATTATCGTTATGCTTGGTGGGGGCGATAAAAGTTCTCAAAAAGAGGATATCAAAGCTGCCAAACAACTTGCATCATTACTACTGGAGCAATCGCCATGAATATGACCAATCAACTATCCGAATTTGATATGGCAGAACATCTGGCCTCTGAGGAAGATATCGCAGAGTACATTCGACAAGTACTGGAAGATGGAGATGCTGGCGAGCTAGCCGCTGCTCTTGGGCATATTGCAAAAGCAAGGGGCATGTCCGAAATAGCAAAGGCTAGTGGAATTAAGCGAGAAGCCCTCTATAAAGCACTTCGCCCCTCTGCCCAACCAAGATTCGAAACAATCCAGCGAGTTTGCAACGCTTTGGGCGTAAAAATTACTGCCACTGCAGCGCATTAATTCACACACTCTCTGCCTCTTCACAAAAAGATTTTTCAGAACCTTATTAGGGTGAAAAATTATCAATTTTCATGGTGACATAAGTGGTGACAGAGAGGCTACAAGATTCGATTACCCCCATACAACACACTGAATATTAAATGTATTTTTACTTCATTTAGAAAGCAGGTGCAAAACATTGAATAACGGAACGCTATACATCGTCTCCGCCCCCTCCGGGGCTGGGAAATCGAGCCTGCTGCAGGCTGTTCTTCCAACACTGGAGAATATCCAGCTCTCGGTCTCACACACGACACGACCCACCCGTCCCGGTGAAGAGGATGGTACCCACTACAACTTCACTACCATTGAGGCATTTCGTGACGGAGTCGATGCAGACCAGTTCCTCGAGTATGCTCAGGTATTCGACAATTATTATGGCACCTCAGAGCCTTGGGTTCGGGAGACGCTTGCAACAGGACGTGATGTCATTCTGGAGATCGACTGGCAGGGCGCTCGCCAGGTTCGGCAGAAAATCCCAGAGGCCGTAGGCATCTTTATCCTTCCCCCATCTCGTGCGGCACTGGAAGAACGGCTACAGGGTCGAGGGCAGGATAGTGAAGAGGTCATTGCACGCCGGATGCGGGATGCGATCAGCGAGATGTCCCACTACGACGAGTATGATCTATTGGTGATCAACGATGATTTTGAGCAGGCCAAAAGCGAATTAAAGTCGATCTTTGTCACCAATCAGCTGAAACTGGCACGACAATCCTCAAAAAACCGGCCATTATTGGAAAGCCTGCTAGAGGAGCCTAAATCCTAGTAGAACAATCTGATTGATTTCTATAGAATTGACGCCCTTTTCAGAAAATTGATTGCAACCGAAGTTTTGGAGTAGATGCCCATGGCACGGATTACCGTCGAGGACTGCCTCGAGAAAATTGATAACCGCTTTGATATGACCCTGATTGCTGCAGAGCGGGCACGACAGATTGCAATGGGCGCTGATCCACTGGTCGATCTCGACAATGACAAACCAACCGTCATCGCACTGCGAGAGATCTCTGATGGCCTGATGAGCCGCGAAGTGCTTGACCAGATTGAGGCTGCAACAGCAGCTGCCGATGCTGCTGCAATGGCAGAAGAGAACAGCGAGGCATCTGATGAAGAGGGTGAATCTGCACCAGCAGAGGCATCTAGCGAAGGCGGGGCCGCATAATCTTCGAAATAACCTGAGCCTGCCATGTTCCTGATCAGCGATCTTGTCGATCTACTAGAGGACTATCTTGATCAGGAGCAGGTTCGAAAGGTCTACGCTGCCTACCTCTTCTCTGCCGAGGCACACGACGGCCAGCATCGCCTCACCGGCGAACCCTACATCTACCACCCCATTCAGGTCGCACGCATCCTCGCGGAGATGCAGATTGACCACACCACCATCATGGCGGCCATTCTCCATGATGTCCTGGAAGACACCAACCACTCCAAAAAAGAGCTGATTGATCAGTTCGGCAAAGAGGTGACTGAGCTGGTCGATGGCGTCAGCAAGCTGACTCGCATGCAGATGGAGAGCCCACAGCATGCGCAGGCAGAAAACTTCCGCAAGATGATGTTGGCGATGACCCGTGACATCCGGGTCATTCTGATCAAGCTGGCCGACCGCCTCCACAACATGCGCACCCTCGATGGCATGCGCCCCGACAAGCGCCGCCGCATCTCCCGAGAGACCCTGGAGATCTACGTCCCGATCGCCCATCGGCTGGGGATGAACAAAATCGCCTCCGAGCTGAAAGACCTCGGTTTTGAGCACCACTATCCGATGCGAGCACGCATCCTCGCCGAGGCCGTACGACAGGCTCGCGGCAATCGCAAAGAGATTCTAGAGACCATTGAGATTGCCATCGGTCGCCGCCTGCAGGAGTCTGGTCTTGAGGCCGAACTGAATGGGCGCGAGAAGCACCTCTACAGCCTCTACAAAAAGATGAAGGATCAGAAGCTGCCGTTTCGGGAGATCTTCGACGTCTACGCCTTCCGTATCATCGTTCCTTCAGTCGATGCCTGCTATCAGGCACTGGGCATGGTGCATAGTGTCTACCAACCAGTCCCAGGGAAGTTCAAGGACTATATCGCCATCCCCAAAGCCAACGGCTACCAATCACTCCACACCGTACTGTTTGGCCCACACGGGGTTCCGGTAGAGATCCAGATTCGCACCCAGGAGATGCACACCATCGCCCAAGAGGGAATCGCCGCCCACTGGGACTACAAACACAACGAGTCATCAACTCAGACCAATACCGAGAAGCGGGCTCGTCAATGGCTGCAGGATCTACTGGAGCTACAAAAACAGAGCGGCAACTCGATTGAGTTTCTGGAGAGTGTCAAGATTGACCTCTTCCCCGATGAGGTCTACGTCTTTACCCCCAAGGGGCGAATCATTGAGTTTCCTCGCGGCGCCACCGCACTCGACTTTGCCTACCGCATCCATACCGAAATTGGAAACCATGCCGCAGCTGCACGAATCAACCGCAAGGCAGCCGCCCTCAGCACTCGTCTCTACAACGGTCAGACCGTAGAGATCACCACCTCTCCAGACGCCTCCCCCAATCCTGGCTGGCTCCGCTTTGTCTCCACCGGAAAAGCACGCAGCAACATCCGCCACTACCTGAAGAATCTGCAGAGTGAGGAGGCCATTGTTCTCGGCGAGCGCCTGCTGATGAACGCCCTCAATAACCACAACATCTCTAGAAAACGGTACAAGAAGATGGATATCCAGCCGTTGCTGGAGAAGATGAAAATTGAGGATGAGAACACCCTATTCAATGAGATTGGCATGGGGCGCCGGATGGCAGAGTTGGTTGCCGGCACTCTAGAACAGTGCTGCATCAAGTCTGCCGCCAAAAAAGATCGCCGTACGCAACCGAGAAAAGGGAAATCACACCGATGGAACCCTCTCTCGGTCCTCTCTCCAATCCTGCGCCGTAGGGGGAAAAATCACGAAGATCACCCTCTCATGATCCAGGGCACCGAAGGGATGGTGGTCCACTTCAGCAAGTGCTGCAACCCGATTCCTGGCGATGCCATCATCGGTCATATCAGTAGCGGTAAGGGGCTGGTGATCCACTGCAATGATTGCAAGAACGTCTCCAACCTGCAGTCCCATCCAGAGCAGTGGGTCTCTGTGGAGTGGTCGGATAAAGTCAGTCAGGAGCTTCCGGTAGAGATCCGTGTTGATGTCACCAATAAACGTGGCGTACTTGCCATTATTGCCGCCGCGATCTCCGAAATGGAATCCAATATCGACAATGTGAGCGTCGTCGATCAAGATGGCCGCACCAACACCATCACCTTCACCATTCGCGTGAAGGGACGCACCCACCTTGCCACCATCATGCGCAATATTCGCAAACTGCGCCCGGTCAACATGATCCAGCGCATCAAGGGATAACCGACTCAACATCACAGAGAATGCACCATGAGCAGAACCATTATTCAGACCGACCAAGCCCCCGCAGCCATTGGCACCTATTCGCAAGCCGTCCGCACCGGTAACACCGTCTACCTTTCCGGGCAGATCCCTCTGGTTCCGGAAAGCATGGAGATGGTCGAGGGAGAGATGGAGGCACAGATTATTCGCGTATTTGAAAACCTCTCCGCAGTTGCTAAGGCCTCTGGCGGCTCATTGGCAGACATTGCCAAACTCAATATTTTTCTTACCGATCTCAGCCATTTTCCACTGGTCAACGAGGTAATGGCTCGCTACTTCCAGCAGCCTTACCCTGCACGCGCCGCCGTTGGTGTTGCTGCACTGCCAAAAGGTGCCGGTGTAGAGATGGATGCCATCATGGTGATGGATGATTGAGTGAGCCGCTAACAACGCTGCGTGGCGTTGGCCCACAGCTCAGCAAGCGACTACAGAAACTGGGGATCCAGCAGGTCTCTGACCTGCTCTTTCACCTTCCCCTTCGCTACCAGGACCGGACCCAACTCACCCTCATCTCCAACCTGCAGCCCGGCAGCAGTGCACTGGTCGAGGGGGTCATCACGGGTTGTGGCATCCGCTTTGGAAAACGACGCTCTCTGCTCTGCACCATTGAGGACGAAAACGGGACGCTCACCTTTCGCCTCTTCCATTTCAATAAAGGCCAACAGGCCGCACTACAGCAGGGGCGCTCCATCCGCTGCTTTGGTGAGATCCGACATGGCCCTTCCGGGCTGGAGATGGTGCATCCAGAGTACGAACTGATTGACCCTACACAACCTCCTCCTCTGGAGCGAGAGCTTACCCCTGTCTACCCAACGACCGAGGGGGTGCGCCAGCGCACGCTTTTCTCCCTCACCACTCAGGCGCTGGAGCGTGCACTCCCTTCAATCACAGAGCTGCTTCCAGAGTCCATGTTGGCGTCCTGGCCGCCCCTGCCACAGGCCCTTCAAAACCTCCATCGACCAGATAGCGCCGATCAGAATCTTCCTCAGTGCCGCGAACGCATTGCCATAGAGGAGCTGCTGGCACACCACCTCTCCTTGCAAACCCTGCGCCACTTACGCAAGCATGAACACGCCACCGCACTCCCCCCCCCTGATGCTCACATCGAGCCATTCATCCAGCATCTGCCCTTTGCCCTTACCGATGCACAGCGCCGGGTCATTGATGAAATTACCCATGACCTGCAGCAGCCTCATCCGATGCAACGACTGCTACAAGGCGATGTCGGTTCTGGAAAAACATTGGTAGCGCTCTGTGCCGCACTCCATACCGCACAATCCGGAAAGCAGGCAGCTCTGATGGCGCCGACTGAGCTACTGGCAACTCAACACCATAAAAATCTCTCCACCCTGCTCCGTCCAATGGGCATTGAGGTGGGCCTCCTCGTCAGTGGAATGGACCGCGCAGAACGTACCAATACTGAGCAACAGCTCAATGAAGGAGCCCTTCTGATCGTGGTTGGCACCCACGCCCTGTTTCAATCATCCGTCCACTTCAAATCATTGACCTTGGCGATTATCGATGAACAGCATCGGTTTGGTGTTGACCAACGTTACGCACTGCAACAGAAAGGAGAGAATGGCACCTACACCCCGCATCAGTTGGTGATGACCGCCACCCCGATCCCGCGCACACTGGCGATGACATTCTATGCCGACCTCGACAGCAGCATTATTGATGAGCTGCCGCCCGGCCGTACGCCAGTCCAGACCGTTACCATCCCAGACAGCCGCCGTAACGATGTTGTGCAGCGAGTTCATGCCAACTGCCTGCAGGGGAGGCAGGCCTATTGGGTCTGCCCACTGATTGAGGAGTCGGAGTCACTACAATGCGAGGCCGCAACCGATCAGGCCCAATGGCTACAGGCGCAGCTCCCTGAGCTGAAAATCGGTCTGGTTCATGGCCGTCTCTCGGCGGTTGAGAAAGAGGCGGTGATGAGCGCGTTTCATCAGGGGGTTCTGCAGATCCTTGTTGCGACCACAGTGATCGAGGTGGGCGTCGATGTACCCAATGCGAGCCTGATGATCATCGAAAATGCCGAACGGCTCGGCCTCTCACAGCTTCATCAACTGCGCGGCCGTGTCGGGCGCGGTGCCACGGCCAGCAGCTGTGTCCTGATGTACAAAGCGCCACTTGGAAAAATTGCGACCGAACGGCTACAGACCATCCGCAACAGCAATGATGGCTTTGAGATCGCCCGCAAGGATCTGGAGATTCGTGGTCCAGGCGAGCTGTTGGGGAGACGCCAGACCGGGGATCAGCTATTGCGATTTGCCGATCTGAGTCGTGACCAACACCTGATCCCTGTAGTTGAAAAGATCGCACCCATACTGCTGCGGGAACATTTTCAATCCGTCAACAAACTGATCCAACGCTGGATTCCGAATGGGAATAAGTATCGATCCATCGGATAGGTTGTGGTACAACATAGAGTGGGCCAGGGGAAGCCAACTGATGACCAAAAGAGTTCTTCTGCTATTTCTGCTGACGATCCTGCTGCTGCTGTTAGGGCTGGCGGTACAACGCTGGACGGGCAATATAGGTGATCCCGATATTGCCCCAACACTACGCCAGTTCAGTGATCGTGACTTCTATCAGACACAGAGCAATGTAGAGCACCTTGACTCACTCCATCCCATCCCATACCTGAAGCAGCTCACTCCCGGGCTGCAGGCCAGAGTCAATCTTGGAAGGCAGCTGTTCCACGATGCCCGGCTCTCTGGCAATGGGGAGATCTCTTGCTCAACCTGTCATCAACTAGAGCACGGCGGACATGACCCTCGCACCAATCCGGTTGGCATCAGTCAACGCACTCTGCGACGCAACACGCCAACCGTCTACAATGCGGCTTTCAATATTGCACAGTTCTGGGATGGGCGAGCAGAGGATCTCACACAACAGGCTGCCATCCCCGTTCTTCATCCCGATGAGATGGGCGGCGATTGGGTGAGCATCACCCACCGTCTCCGCTCTGATCCAGAGATGGTGCGCGCCTTCTCCATCTATCCCCAGGGGATTCGTGAAGAGACCATTGTCGATGCCATCGCGCTCTATGAGCGTACTCTCATCACAGCCAACAGCCCACTCGACCGTTATCTGCGCGGAGCAGATGATGCACTCAACAAGACTGAGCTTGAAGGGTATGAACTTTTCAAAACACTGGGGTGCATCAGCTGTCACCAGGGCAAGAATCTTGGCAGTAACCTTTTCCAGAAAATCGGGGTCTACGCCAATGACCAGCAGCTTGCCTCTCTCTCCAGCCTGGATCAGGGCCGCTTTGAGGTGACTGGAGAGGAGAAAGACCGTTTGGTTTTCAAGGTTCCCTCACTACGTAACGTTGCCCTTACAGCCCCCTACTTTCACGATGGCTCACGCGCCACACTGAAGGATGCTGTCTATGACATGGGGCAGCTTCAGCTCGGCATCACCCTGTCCCCAGAGCAGATCGATAAAATCACCGCCTTTCTTCACACCCTGACCGGGGAACTGGTGGAGGGAGCCAACCGTTGACCCCTTTCAAGCAGTGGCTCAACAACTATAGCTATCTCATTCTGGGAGCGCTTCTGCTGCTGTTTGCTCTCCTCTTCTATGCCATGCAGGGCACGGAATCGAGAAAACACGCCCACTACCTTGACCAGCTCCGAGAACTCCGAATCGCAGAAGGAGCCTACAATACCGAGATGCTGCGTGTACGCTTTCAGGCGCATAGTGACTTTGATGAGCTTCTCACCATGAAACGTGAGATTCACCATCTACTCTATCAGCTTGAAAACCCCCCTTACTACCTCGGCCCCCATTTCAGGCTGGCCATCCAGAATCTTGTTCGCCAGATCAGTGTTCAGTTCGACCAAAAACTGAAGCAGAGCAGCCATTTCCAGTCGGCCCGTGCCCTCTACAACAACAGCATTCGCTATCTGCCTACCATCCATGAGGAGATTGAACATCTGGCAGAGGCATACCCACAGATCGAGCTATTTGAGGGGACTTACCATTTGACAGAGGCGTTGCTCGCCAACCTCAGTGATATCAACAAACAGGGATTTGAAGAGGAGATGCTGCTGTCTGTTGAGGCATACCGTCAACAGTTGCAATAGCTTTCTACTATCTCGGAGCAGGATCATCAGACTGTTCACGCCACCCTGCGGCACATTGAGATTGTGATCACCACACTCCCCATTTTTGTCGCCCACCTTGAAGAGGCCACCTCGGACGAGATGCTACAGACAATCTCCCGAACCAGAGAGATCTATCTCTCCGGTTATCGTGTCCTGCAGCGTCGTGTTCAGGTCGCCACCAACCTGCTCACCCTCTTTACCCTGGCCCTCTTCATGGTTTTGTTATTGGCAGTATTCAACCTGCGTAGAGCTCATGTTGAGCTCGAACAGACCAATCTGGGACTGGAACACCGGGTGAACGAGCGCACCGCTGCACTGGCAGAATCGAAGGAGTATGCCGAAAATATCACCCATTCAATGAGTGAGGCGCTACTGGTCACCGACCAGGATCACCATATACTCTCCTGCAACCTGGCAGCAGAACAGCTGATAGGAGACAGGGAGCCTGCCCTGATCGGTACAGCACTCTCTCAGTGGGTCGATCTTCCAGAGTGTAGCGGCACTTTCTCTGGAAAAGAGGGCATCCTGACCAACAAGAGTCATCAGCCGATTCCCGTTGAGCTCTCCTGCACCAAACTACACACCGTTGAGGAGACGCAACACCGTTACACCTATCTGCTCCATGATCTGCGCCATCGCCGCCATGCTGAACAACAGCAACAGTTCCTTGCCTATCAATCAGGCATTGCCGAGATGGGGGTGACGGTGATGCATAACATCGGCAATATCATCACCAGCCTCTCCGGAAAAGTTGAACTGGCTCGCCAAGGCAATGACCTGATACTCAAAATCGCAAAGGGGGTACGTCTATTCCCCAGGCAACAAGAGCTCATCAATAACACACCTGGCCAGACACATCACAGCCAGCCACTGGAAAACCACCAAAAAACGGCAGAAGTAATGGAGAAGAGCGGTGAGACTATCGAGCAACTCTGCCACGACAAAGTTGCCGCACCACTCAATGGATTACTGGGAGACATTCAGCGCATCGGAGATCTGATCCGTCTTCACCAGACCAAGATCGATTCCGAACCCGTCCAGAGCGGTTTTGATTTGAATGCTCTGGTGACTGATGTGATTGCCCTTGCCGACAGTGCCATTCAACAGCACCAAATTACCACCGCCATTGAGTGCGATCCAATGCTGACCCATCTACTCCTCCCTCGCCACCTCTTCCAACAGATGCTGACTCATCTGCTACAGAACAGCATTGAGTCGATTGCACAGAGACAGATGAATGATCCTGCCGCCCCAAAAGGAGCAATCACCATTCAGGGCCGTATCATGGATAACAATCAGTGGAATCTGCAGCTCATCGACAATGGCAAAGGGATTGAACAGGATAAAATCGAGAAGCTCTTCGGCCTTGGTCAATCAACCAAGCAGGGACGCAGTGGTTACGGCCTCCATGCCGTCGGGAATTTTGTCCAGAGCCAGAAGGGCTCTATCGAATTACAGAGCGAAGGTGTCAATCAGGGCGCCTCTGTCTCCCTCACCTTTCCACTGTAGCCAAGCCAAAGCACGACGTTTCCGCAGCAGCGCCATCAGAGGATATTGATGGCGTAGTCCGAGAGTCGCGAACGCTCCCCCATCTGCAAGGTGACATGACCACTGTGATTCCAGCTCTTGAAGCGGTCTACCGCATAGGTCAGGCCTGAGCTGGTCTCGGTGAGATAGAGGGTGTCGATCTGAGCCAGATTGCCGATACAGACAATCTTGGTGCCTGGCCCTGCACGGGTCACCAGTGCCTTGATCTGCTTGGAGGTGAGATTCTGCGCCTCGTCAATGATCAGATAGCGATTGACAAAGGTTCTGCCACGCATGAAGTTCATGGAGCGAATCTTGATGCGGTGGTTGATCAGCTCCTGGGTCGCCTCACGCTCAAATGGGGTGCTCTTATCATGCATGGTGAGCACCTCTAGATTATCCATCAATGCTCCCATCCATGGGGCCATCTTCTCCTCCTCAGTACCAGGCAGGAAGCCGATATCTTCGCCTAGAGGAATGGTGATTCGAGTCATCACGATCTCACTGTATAGATTCTGTTCTAGCACCTGCTCCAGGCCTGCGGCCAATGCCAACAGTGTCTTCCCTGTTCCTGCAGGGCCGAGTAGGGTGACAAAATCAAACTGTGGGTCCATCAATAAGTTGAGTGCAAAGTTCTGCTCTCGATTGCGAGCCTGAATCCCCCACACCGAATGGTTCTCGGAACTGTAGTTATGTACTCGCTCCAGTACCGCTTGAGTGCCTTCCACTTTTCGAATGATGTAGTCGTTGCTCTCGGAGTGGGGATCCGCAAGAAATTCTCCGGCCTCCCATTCCGCAATCACCTCTCCCTCGACCTGGTACAGCGAGTGGCCATCCTCCTGCCAGCTCTTCAGATCCTTGCCAACCTCCTCCCAGAAATCGGGTTCAATCTCATAGAATCCACTGGTCAACAGATCGACATCGTCCAACACCTTGTCATTGCGATAGTCTTCGCTATGGATGCCGAGGATAGAGGCCTTGATGCGCAGATTGATATCGCGCGTCACCAACCGTACATCATTGACCTTCTCTTGTAGCGCCAGCACCGTCGCCAGAATGCTGTTATCCGCCGTGTTACCCGGCAGGGTCTCTGGCAGTTTGACGCGATCAGTCGAGGTCTGGAAGAAGAGTCGCCCCGAAGACTGATCGGCCACATTGGTCATCACCCCTGGTGGAATCAGCGGAACCCCCTCCTTGATCTGGTTGAGGCTACAGCTCTCTACCAGCTCATCAATGAAGCGGCTGACCTGACGCACATTGCGGGCGATCTCTGACCCCCCCTTCTTGCCCCGATCAAGCTCTTCCAGCACCACCATTGGCAGGTAGACATCATGTTCCTGAAAACGAAACAGCGCCGTTGGATCATGCATCAGAATATTGGTATCCAGTACAAAAAGCCGGGTTTCGACGTCTGTTTTTCTCACCATGCACTCCCTGAATGGTCGATGATTAACGATAGACTCTGACTTTGATCATACCGCGCAATTCTCCCCTTTCCCATGAATTTATGATGGCCGTTACTGGCCTCTGGCCATTCGAGATGAAGGGAGCAGGCGTCATGGCAGCAGAATGCGTATACTCTCCCACCATGAATTTCCCCCTCCATGAGCCGCACTGGGTTAATGAGGCGCAACTCTCTCTGCTCCAACCTAATCCCATCGTTCGCCAGCAGCTGCTGAGTAACGGCTCACTGACAAAAACCATTATCCAGCACTGCAGTGGCCGTTTTCGGGTAGAGGTTGTTCGACAGGGCTTCACCCCCATCCATCAGAGTGAACGAGAGCTATTGGGGCTTCGTGGTGGCGCCACGGCCAATACCCGTGACGTCCTTCTTCACTGCAGTGAGCCACCTTGGGTCTTTGCTCACACCGTGATTCCCCACTATGCACTGCATCGGGCCCTTCGACGGCTGACCCAACTGGGTAACCGATCGCTGGGGGCCGTGCTCCACTCCTCCAGAAAGATGTCGCGAGACGTCGTGCAATATGCCCGCTTCCATCCACAACACTGGCTCTTTCAGCAGGCCACTGCCAACTTGAGCACGCCACCCACTCACCTCTGGGGACGTCGCATTCTCTATCGCATTGATGGTGATCCGCTGCTGGTCAACGAACTATTCCTGCCACAATTCAACCAGTAACCCACTGAAAACTTTAATCTGTCATACCACTGTCAGACGAATGGCGTGGCAGCCTCTCCCCCTTCACTCTATCTTCACCCAGACAGCAACCAGAGTTGATCATGATTGTTCGAAAACTACGACTACAACGCGGCTGGCCCCAGGAGCAGCTCGCCACCCTCAGTGGATTGAGCATTCGAACCATCCAACGCATCGAACGGGGGAAAAACCCAAGTCTGGAATCTCTCAACGCCTTGGCTGCCGTATTCGAGATTGATATTTCAGAGCTACAAGGGGAGGCAAAGATGGAGACGAACCACAGTGGGCTATCAACCGAAGAGCAAAAGGCCATCGAGTCAGTGCGCGATATCAAAGCCTTCTATGTACACCTGATCACCTATCTGATCATGGTACCCACCTTTTTTGTCATTGACCTGATGACCTCAGAGGGGCTGCAGTGGGCCTGGTGGCCGGTGATGGGATGGGGGATTGGTATCCTCTCACATGGACTCAATGTATTTGAGGTACTCAATCTGTTTGGCCCCAACTGGGAGCGGCGACAGATTGAAAAGCGCCTGGGGAAAAAGCTCTAGCCTCTCATCTACGGGGCACCAATATAGGCATAGCTCCAATCAACACCACTCTCCCGCTGCAGCAAACCCAGCAGCTGGTCTGATGGCACGGCCTCCCCCTCAAAGATATTCCATAACGAGATTCGGGTCGCAGAAAGCGCTGCCGTCTTTCTCCATGCAATCTGGTCAGCATGGATCGTTGCACCACAGTGGTCGCAATGGACAACAGGCACCACCTCGTCAACCAACTCCGGCAGCACTCCGTATCGCTGCTTGCACGCCTTACAGGCAGATTTCAGGTTACTACCACTCACCAATCGGCACTGTGTCTCCGACTCTAGCTGCAGATAACAGAAAGGGGCTCCCGTCTCTGTCGGCGCCAGCTCAATCGACGGTGAACAACCCAAAAAGAGAAAAGCATCAAAGAAACGCGCTCCGACCTGATAACTCTCGGCACCATATGAGTTTGGCAGTGCCTCATCCATCATCTGTTGCTGCTGCAGCTGATCCCTCAGTGGCTGTAGCGGCAGCTGCAGCAGGGGATCTTTTGGATAGAGCACTAAACGGCGGATAGTCATTGTCATGGCCAACTCTATTCTACAGACAATCCACTGCAATGAGACTAGAATGAACAGGATGAGCAGTCCCCACAGTACCGCCTCATTCTTTACCCCAGAGGCATACGCCACTCATGATGATCTGATTCTGGCCAAAACCTATAACCTGGCCCATACCCTGCTTCATCGCAGTGAACAGAACCATCTCTTTGTCCCCATTCGGTCGATGCAGTACCTCGCCATCATCGAGGCTTCGACCTTCTGGTTTGTCGATAGCATGGCCTACGCGGTACAGGATGGGGAGGGTGGACGGATCATTACCATCTCCTGGAAACCTCAAATTGAGGCTCATGACCGTGAAGGACTCGATCAGCATATGGCCTGCCACGTCACCTATTACGGTGATGATCAGAGCGAAATCCAGAATCGCCTGCGTGGTGAATTTCTACAAGCAATGGAACTGATTGATGAACGTTACCGGGAGAAACTCCCCGTTGATCAAGGGGTGCGTATTCTCCCCTTCCGCCCCGTTACCGACCACTCAGCGTGACAACGAACGCTGCTGGCAGACCCCACGCAACCCCTCATCAACTTGTGATTGCAGACGACGCCTGAAGAAGTCGGTGATAGCAGGATTCTGGCTGCAGTGTTGACGCGCCTGTTCACTGACAAAACGGATACGCCAGCTGAAGCGGTACTGCTGTGAGCTGGATGATTGAGGTTGCCCACCAATCGAGCAGTCAGAGATCCCCGGCATCGTTGCCAACAAATCACACCCCTCCTGGAGCAGCAGGTCCATCTGCCGAGGCGACAATGTCTCTCCTTCAAACAGCCAGAGATCATCCACTGGCTGCCACCGACCACACTGCTCCAACACCTCAGCGGCACGCCCGGCGCTCCCCCAGAGTCGCAGACAGCGCTGTACCTCCTCACCAATCTCCTCTTTCACCGTGCGCTTGAGATCGATAAAGCTCCCCTTCGGGTTCTCCTTGGTTTGTCTGCGCATCGCTGCCGCAGCGACATCAGAGAGCGCGGTGTAGTAGTTGATCTTGGCCACCCCATTGGAGGTGAGCTTGTGAAACTGCTCTTCACTCAGACCGCTGCCGCCGTGTACCTCCAACGGAGTGCCGAGTGCCTGATTGAGCTCTTTCAATCGACGAATATCGAGCTTGGCCCGCCCTTTGACTCGGCCCTGAACCGTACCGATCGAGACGGCCAGTGAGTCGACACCAGTCCGCTCAACATAAGCACGCGCCTCAGCCACCGAGGTATAGGCGCTCTCACCCGGATGGATCTCGGCCCCCTCTCCCTCAATACCAGCCACATAACCCAACTCACCCACCACAGAGACACCGCAGCCATGCGCCATCTCCACCACCTCACGAGTGGCTCGGATGTTATCGGGCAGCGGCTGGCTGGAGAGGTCGACCATCACCCCATTACAGCCTAAGTTAATCGCCTGGATGGCAGACTCCAGAGAGCTGCCGTGATCAAGCTGGATGGCCACCGGAACAGATGCTCGTCGTGCCGCACGCTCGACTGCGGCCAGCATCAGTTCCATGTCGTAATGTTCGAAGTGTGGTTCGGCAATACTGAGGATAACGGCCGATCGGCTCTCCTCTGCAGCACCCATCACTGCCTCGAGAAAATCGAGGCTGACCAGATCAAAGGCCCCCACCGCATACTGGTTCTGGTAGGCGTGATGAAGAAGATCGCGCATGTTAACCAGTGCCATAATAATGCTCCGCTATGAGGTCAGGCTTGCAAACAGGGTCGGCAACTGCTCAGGCAGCCTGTCAACATGGTCGACAATGGTGTAGTTATTGGCACCAAAGATTCGCTTCACATAATCGTCTGCATTGGGATCCAGCGTCAGGCAGTAAGTGAGAACCCCATTGGTATAGAGCTCCTCCACCGCCTTCTTGGTGTCGTGGCGCAGATGCTGTGGATCGCGCTCATCAATATCTGCCGGTTCACCATCAGTAATCATCAACACCAGCTTGCGCCGCTCCGGCTGTTTCAGCAAATGGCTTCCAGCATGTCGCAGTGCAGCACCCATCCGTGTCGAAAGCCCCCCCTGCATGCCGGCCAGTCGCGACTTCGCCTCATCATTGAAGTGCTGATTGAAATCCTTGAAGCGGTAGTACTGCACATCATGGCGCCCATCAGAGGCGAAACCATGAATCGCAAATGGATCCCCAATCCCCTCAATCGCCGTTGCCACCAGGGTAGTCGCCTCACGAGTCAACTGGAGAACCGTCTTCTCTGAGCCATTCATCGGCTCATTGGTCGACTCGGAGAGATCAAGCAGCACCACCACTGAGAGATCACGATTCTTCAACACGTTGCGCATGGTAATGCGGGTACTGGGCTGCTCGCCCATGCGAATCGCGATCATCGCATCAATCGCGGCATTTACATCGATCTCATCCCCATCCTCCATGTTGCGAACACGTTGCACACCCTCTGGGGTCAGCAGATCAATAATCTGTTTAATACGGTGAGCAACCGGTTTGTACTGATCAACGATCGCCTCGATATCCTCTACCATGCCACGGGGCTGACGCCGCTCATAGACAGTCGCCCAATCCGGACGGTGAAGCTGAATCTGGTAGTCCCACTCCTGATAATGGTAGGGATCCGAGACCGGCTCCTTGCCCCACATATCATTGAAGCTGATCTGCTCATCGGTCAGATCATCCTCATAGGGACGCATATTGGTCGAGCAGGTCCAGATCTCCTGCGCATCGTCACCGGCCAACTCACAATCGACCTCATTGGCCATCTCGATGACACTCACCTGCTTGCGCACCTGGCGCTGGCTGGCGGGCACGTATTCAGTCTCTACCTCCCAGCTGAACCCCTCAAACTCCCACACATAACGATTGTCATCACGATACGGGATATCAATTCGCTCCAGAATACGCAGACTTGGTACGGCCTTGCGCTCAGCAAAGAGGTTGAACAGGTCGAGACCCAGCTCCCAGCTCAGATGGTTATCATCTTTACGCTCAACAACCTGCTGATGGAAACGGGTTGCGATCTCATTCAGTGCTGCATCCTCAGAGGTGATACTCTCATCGAGCAGCATCTGTGCAAAGTGGGTCAACTGCACCATCGTTGAATGCTCAGGCATCTCTTCAACCGGCACCTGCATGATGGTGCGCCACAGCTTTTTCAGCCCTGGAAAATCATTGACCGCGTTGTACTCAATGCGCGCATCCTCGACAAAGCCAATAAAGAAGATCTGTGCCGGACTGAGCTGCTCGGCAGAGACTGGGGCCGTCGAGTACATCATGTGTGCAGCCATATGGGCGGCCGTCGCACGATAGAGCTCAATCCCGGGGATGCCGCCATAGTCATCCAGTGCATCCGGCAGATGGAGAATACGATGTTCAATATAGGGCCGGAAATCGGCAAAGTCCGCACCCGTTGGGCGCAGGAAGAAATCACGCCCCCAGAGTGCCCGCAGATAGAAGTTGAGCTTGCGCTGACTTTTCACAAAGAGGGTGCCACGACGCTCCTTCTGCAGCACCGCCTGACTATCCGCCGACTCCAGATTGAAGTAACTGGTGAGATTGTCGTAGTCACGACGGTAGGCCTGCGCACCGAAGTTAGCCCAGCGCCGCAGACCACTCAACGTCAGCTTGGAAAGCAGCTCATCCATATGGTTGAGCATTGGACGCACACCACGCGAGGCGGTCGAGGCCAATTGATGGATCAGGGTCAGGTAGCCACGGAACAGCTCCGCATCACCCAGATTACGGGCGGCTGAAGGCATACTGTCAAACAGCAGTGCGACCACCTCACCCGAGGTCATCGAGGAGAGTTTCATTGCGGCGGTGATGCTGTCACCGACCACATCCTCACCACACTCCTTGGCCACCAGTGGCATCTCCTGCAGATAGGAGATCACCACCTCGGGGCCACGCCCAAGCTTAGTGAGGCTCTTGGCGCCATCCAGATACTCCTGCAGCCCCGCAGGAGACATGACGCGGGAGGCCTCCTGAAAAGTCCCCTCAAGGATGTCATGCACCTCCGGTGCAATCACCTCAAGATCGGCCTCATATTCGGAGAGCTGGATACTCATCACAATCTCCTCTCATAGCGCATGAAAATATATTCGTAAAACTGCTCAGGTTGCTCCTAAAGGCGCCTGGTTCAAGGCAGAAAATGTGAGCTTACAAATGTAAAGACCATTTTCGAACGCCGAATCGGGGGCCTTTAGGGGTTAGCTGAACGGTTTCACCCGAAGAAGGTTTCGACGGCGGCATTTAAAGTGTCACGCATATCGGGATCATCCGTCAGCGGTGCCACCATGGTCATGCTACACGCCTCCGCTGGATCAACCCCCTTGGCAATCAGCTGTCCAGAATAGACCAGCAGACGGGTGGAGATACCCTCATCCAGCCCATGTCCCTTCAGATTACGGGCACGCTGTGCAATCTGTACCAGCTTGCCAGCGGTCTCAGTATCAACGCCCGCCTCTTTGGTGACAATCTGCGTCTCTGTATCAACCTCAGGGTAATCAAAATCCATCGCACCAAAACGCTGCTTGGTGGACTGCTTCAGATCCTTCATCAGGCTCTGGTAGCCCGGGTTGTAGGAGATGACCAGCTGAAAGTCAGGGTGTGCCTCAATCAGCTCACCCTTCTTGTCAAGCGGCAGCGTACGGCGGTGGTCGGTCAAGGGGTGAATCACGACCGTAGTATCCTGGCGCGCCTCCACCACCTCATCGAGGTAACAGATCGCACCGATGCGTGCTGCGGTGGTGAGTGGTCCATCCTGCCACTTGGTACCGTCCTTATCCAACAGGAACCGTCCCACCAGATCCGAGGCGGTCATATCCTCATTACAGGCGACAGTGATCAACGGCTTGCCCAGCTTCCACGCCATATGTTCAACGAAACGGGACTTGCCACAGCCAGTTGGCCCCTTGATCATCATCGGCATACGCACATCATAGGCCGACTCATAGAGCGCCAACTCGTTACCAACGGCCTCGTAATAGGGCTCTTCGGTGATCTTGTACTGTTCGATATCGACTACATTTTCTGCCACAGACATGATTCCTCTCCTGTCTTGTATTCAACTCAAAGCGTTTCTCAATGGATCCGTTCCATAGAGAAAACCTCTGTCAATCCTCATCGCCCGTCTCAAATTCACCTGACCATCCTGAGGCCCGTGCCTGCTCGATCGCCTTACCGTGAATCTGCTGATGTCTTTCAAATAGCTCTGGCGGCAGGTTACTCACCAGACAGCCATACTTATCCCACTCCACATTCACCTTATCAATCAGTGCATCAATCCCTGCAAAGTTCCACCCCTCACAGGTCTCACTCTCCTCAATCAGACCAAACACCCAGGCATCACGAACCCCTTTGCCAATCGCGGTCATACCGCCATTGATCTCATTGTGAACACCGACGTAACGGGCTGGCCTCTTCATTATGATCTCCGATTTTGGTGAAGCGGCCCCTACCTCTCAGCACAAAAGGCAAGGGCCACAGATACTCCGCGTGTTATACCGCTATACCGCGGTGGATCACCATTGCCGCACCGGCAGACTGGGCAAAGTTATCAAAGCCCAGCAGACGAATATGGTTTTCAGGGTGAGATTTTTTACAGCTTTCAATCTCTGAAAGAATGGTGTCAATATTGGTTTCACCAAACATTGGAAGCTTCCACATGTACCAGTAGTTGCTGGTCGCATTCTCAGGCTCCGTATGTTCGATGCCAGGGTTCCACCCCTTGTCGACGATGTACTGAATCTGCGCACGTGTT
Source organism: uncultured Piscirickettsiaceae bacterium (assembly GCA_964551545.1). GTDB lineage: Bacteria > Pseudomonadota > Gammaproteobacteria > Thiopontia. The sequence goes on from CAZKCT010000002.1 coordinate 34,432, forward strand.
GACTCCTCAGTCAGTGCAGGCAGATAAGAGAAGGTCTCGAACTTACGACTCTGAGCCGGATCACTCAGGCTTGAATTGTAATCTTGCATTTCACTCATTTTATTACTCCAAATTTATTTTGAGTTCAGCAGACAGCTACATCACGGTAGCTGTCTGCCATGGCTCACCATTATTTATGGGCGACATCCAGCTTGTCGACAGTGTCGAACTCAAACTTGATCTCTTTCCAGGTATCCATCGCTGCAGAGAGCTCTGGACTGTGCTTGGCTGCAGAGGTGAGGATATCCTTACCCTCTTTCTCCAGCTCACGACCCTGGTTACGCGCCTCGACACAGGCCTCAACCGCAACACGATTCGCAGCCGCGCCCGCAGCGTTACCCCATGGATGACCCAACGTGCCACCACCAAACTGCAGTACAGAGTCATCACCAAAGATGTTGACCAGTGCAGGCATGTGCCATACGTGAATACCACCGGATGCCACTGGCAGTACGCCGGGCATTGCACCCCAATCCTGATCGAAGAAAATACCGCGTGAGCGATCTTCCTTGACGTAGCTGTCGCGCATGATGTCGATCCAGCCCAGTGTTGCATCACGGTCCCCTTCCAGCTTACCAACAACAGTACCGGAGTGGAGGTGGTCACCACCGGAGAGACGCAGGATCTTGGTCAATACACGGAAGTGGATACCGTGGTGCGGGTTGCGATCAAGAACCGCATGCATCGCACGGTGGATATGGAGTAGCATGCCATTGTCACGACACCACTGTGCCAGCTGTGTATTGGCAGCCCAACCACCCGTCAGGTAGTCGTGCATGATGATTGGAGCACCGATCTCTTTCGCATACTCGGCACGTTTCATCATCTCATCCGCAGTTGGCGCGGTGACGTTGAGGTAGTGACCTTTACGCTCACCGGTCTCTGCCTCAGCCTTCTGGATCGCCTCCATCACAAAATCGAAACGGTGTCTCCAGCGCATGAAGGGTTGAGAGTTAACGTTCTCATCATCCTTGGTGAAGTCAAGACCACCACGCAGACCCTCATAACAGGCACGGCCATAGTTCTTCGCAGAGAGGCCCAACTTAGGCTTAATGGTACAACCCAGCAGAGGACGACCATACTTGTTGAGCAGATCACGCTCGACCTGGATACCCTGTGGTGGACCATTACAGGTCATCACGTAGGCGAGTGGGAAGCGGATATCTTCCAGACGCAGCGCACGCAGTGCCTTAAAGCCGAATACGTTACCGACCAGAGAGGTCATTACGTTTACAACGGAACCCTCCTCGAACAGATCGATGGGGTAAGCCACAAATGCATAGAAGCAGGTGTCGTCACCGGGTACATCTTCGATCGCGTAGGCACGACCCTTGTAGTAGTCCAGATCAGTCAGCAGGTCGGTCCATACGGTGGTCCAGGTACCGGTGGAGGACTCTGCCGCAACCGCTGCAGCGACCTCTTCACGAGGAATTCCATCCTGTGGCGTGATTTTGAAACAGGCCAGAATATCGGTGTCTTTTACGACATAATCTGGCTCCCAGTAAGTCTCGCGGTACTCTTTTACACCCGCATCATATGTTTTTGCCATTGCTATTTTCCTTAACAGTTGTTCTTCGACAATGGATAGGGGTTGTGCGATTACCTCTACTCCAACTCTCAAGACCTCTAGCCAGCGTCACTTCCTCAGGTGCGTCTCTGGATAGATGGGCTGGACTATAGGCACGAGACTTGATTAGTAAAAATTATTTGTTGTTATAATATCTATTTACATATGTTTATTTATTATCAAAAATATTGATATAAAACAGAAAATACGGGACTTTTGGCGCCCAAAACCAAATTAAAAAACTTGACCATGCACTTTACCCTGCAACAATTGAAGCTCTTTGAGGCCGTAGCACGCCATGGAAGCTATACCCGCGCCGCCGAAGAGCTCCACCTGACCCAGCCTGCTGTCTCGATTCAGATCAAACGGCTAGAGTCTCAGCTTGGAATCACACTGTTCGAAATGGTGAGTCGGAAAGTACTGTTGACCACCGCTGGCAAGGTCGCACTACAGAGCAGCCAACAAATTCTGCAGCAGACCGAGCAGATGAAAAGCGCCATCGATAACCTCAAGGGAACCGTCAAAGGGCCTCTGCAAATCGCCGTCGTCACCACAGCAAAATATTTCATGCCCCACCTGCTGGGGCAATTTCTTCAACGCTATCCTGAGGTGGAGCCAAGTCTTAAATTCACCAACCGTGCACGAGTGATGGAGCGCCTCCTCAATAATCTGGATGACTTTGTGGTGATGGGACAGATCCCAGACGATCCTCGACTGGAGAGCTATCCCTTTCTCAACAACGTATTGGGTGTCGTCGCGCCTCCAGACCACCCACTGGCAGAGCAGCGCCAGATCTCACTACGTAACCTGACCAAAGAGCGCTTTCTCAAACGAGAGCCTGGCTCCGGCACCCGGAACGTCTTTGATCAGATGCTGGAGAAAGAGGGGCTACAGATTGACCCCTACATGGAGCTGGGGAGTAGTGAGGCGCTGAAACAGGGGGTGATGGCGGACCTTGGGCTAGCGGTTCTCTCTCTCCACAGCGTTGAGCTGGAGCGTAAGAGCGGAAAACTGGTGGTACTGGATGTCGAGGGGTTTCCTTTGGTACGACGCTGGTATGCGGTTCACCTCAAAGGGGTGAAGCTCTCCCTGGTCGCACAGACCTTTCTTGACGATATGCTGGAGAAGGGTGAGCAGCTGCTCTCACTTCAGCCCGAGTAATACACCCAAACTACGACTACTTCTGTGGCCGCTTCCACCCTCTCATGGTCAGCTGCTTTGAGCGACTCAATGTCAATTTCTCTGCTGGAGCAGTCTTGACGATGGTTGAGCCTGCGCCAATCGTTGCCCCCGCTTCCACCTCAACCGGTGCCACCAGTTGGGAATCGGATCCGATAAAGGCATCATTCCCAATGACGGTGCGATGTTTATTGGCACCGTCATAGTTGCAGGTAATCACCCCGGCACCAATGTTGACCCGCTCTCCGATCGTACTGTCACCCACATAGGCTAGATGGTTGATTTTGGAGCCACTCCCCACCTGGCTCTTTTTCACTTCGACAAAGTTTCCAATGTGGTTGGTGCCGGCCAGTTCGGCACCGGGACGCAATCGGGCAAAGGGGCCAATGCGGCTTTCTGGGCCCACCTGAGCGGACTCAATCACGCAATTAGGCAGGATCTCGCTATTGGCTCCAATCACCGCATCCTTGATATGGCAATTGGCACCAATGCGCACGCCCGCCTCCAGAGTCACTATGCCCTCAAAGACCGCATTGATATCGATGGTGACATCTTCCCCGCAGTGGAGCGCCCCGCGCAGATCAAAACGGCTGGGGTCGATCAGCGTTACCCCTTCGCGCATCAGCTGTTCTGCCTGTTGACGTTGGTAGAACCGCTCCAGCTGGGCCAGCTGCAGGCGATCATTGACGCCCTGCACCTCAGCCTCGGACTGCGCATGAACCGCCTGTACCGCGATGCCATCAGCAACGGCCATCTCGACAATGTCCGTGAGATAGAACTCCCCCTGTGCATTGTTATTCTCCAGCGCATCAATCCAGCCACGTAACCGCTTGGCAGAGAGCGCCATGATGCCTGTATTGACCTCATTCAGCTTGAGTTCATCGACTGTGGCATCTTTCTGCTCCACAATCCGGATCACACTTCCTTGGTCATCACGCACAATGCGGCCATAACCGGTCGGCTCTGCCAGGTCGACGGTAAGGAGGGCAAAGCCACTCTCTTGTCCCGCCTGCAGTAACTGATTCAGGGTTTTCGTCTGGATCAGTGGGACATCCCCATAGAGCACAAGAACCTGCTCTTCCGATTGCAGTGAAGAAAGTGCCTGTTCCACGGCATGGCCCGTACCCAACTGCTCCGCCTGCAACACCCAGTTGACGTTGAGATGACCCAACTGCTGTTGCACCTGCCCGCCACCATGGCCATAGACCACATGGATCGACTCGGGTTGAAGGGCTGTCGCAGTATTGACCACATGCTCCAGCATCGGTCTGCCCGCCAGTGAATGGAGCACTTTGGGCAGCGCTGAACGCATCCGCGTTCCCTGCCCCGCAGCAAGAATGACAACAGCAATTGAGTGGGATGGTTGAGCCATAAAATGAGCCATCTACTATAAATAATACAAACAGATATGATACACCTGACAAAACTGAAACAGTGGATATAATCAGAGTAGTGAACCAATCAACCCCTACGGATGGTGCATATCATGGATAGAGAACAGCCCCTTTCAATCGAATCCCTACAGTCCAAACTGGACCAGAGCAAAGCCAAGCTCTCGAAAACAAATAAGGCCTATAAACGGCGCAAGCAGGAGCAGTCCCTCAAACCCTATCAGGCGGAACTCTTGGCGCTACAACGCTATCTGGAAGAGACCGGCCGACGCATGGTGATTCTTTTCGAGGGGCGTGATGCCTCCGGCAAGGGCGGCACCATCCGCCGAGTCACCCGCTACATGAATGAAAAACACTATCGTGTCGTTGCGCTCGGCAAACCAACCGATGAGCAGCGCAGCCAGTGGTTCTTCCAGAAGTATGTTGCACAGCTCCCCAGAGGCGGTGAGATGGTGCTGTTTGATCGTAGTTGGTACAACCGCGCAATGGTTGAACCGATCTTCGGGTTCTGTACCCCAGAGGAGTACAACAACTTCATGCGTGGCGTAACCGGGTTTGAAAAGGACTTGGCGCGCCAGGGCACAATTCTGGTCAAACTCTACTTCAGCGTCACCAAGGATGAGCAGGCACGCCGTTTTGAGCGGCGCAAGACCGATCCACTACGCCAGTGGAAGCTGAGTGAGGTGGATGTACAGGCTCAGGAGCGCTGGGATGACTTCACCAACCAGAAGTACGAGATGCTGAGGCGCACCCACAGCAGTCATGCGCCATGGACGGTTGTCCGCTCCAACGACAAGTATCTGGCCCGACTCAATGCGATGAAGGTGATTCTCAACGCCGTCCCCTATCAGCGCTTCAACCCCGAACTTGACTTTGTACCGGACCCAAAGATTGTCATCTCCGGCGCACGTGAGGTGGAGAATATGGAGGCGGAGCGCTTACGCAAAGGGAAATTTATCTCTTAGAGGTCTCTCTTAAACAGACCGTTGAAAGCCCCAGACACAAAACGGGGAGCTGCCATCTTCTTGGCAGCTCCCCGTTTTAGTTAATCTGCTTAGATTAAACGCCGGAACGCTTGCGCAGACGATCAATCGCCTGCAGCTGCGCAGCAGCCTGTACCAACTCGGACTGCGCCTTGGCATAGTCCATTTTGGCACTCTTATCCTGCATCGCCGCTTCGGCACGCTCCTTGGCCTGAATCGCTGCTGCCTCATCGAGATCTGCTGCACGAACTGCAGTGTCAGCCAGTACCGTCACAACGTGAGGCTGTACCTCCAACAGACCACCCGAGATAAAGAAATCGAGCTCTTCACCACCCGGCTGCTGCACCCTCACCTCTCCCGGCTTCATCGGGGTCAGCATCGGGGCATGGCGAGGTGCGATACCGACCTCACCCATTTCGGCCGGCGCGAAGACCATCTCGGCCACACCGGAGAAGATCTCCTTCTCGGCACTGACGATATCAACATGGACGGTCATTGACATAATGGTCTTCCTCTACGCTCAGCAATCTTAAATGGTTTTTGCCTTCTCAACCGCCTCATCAATCGAGCCGACCATGTAGAAAGCCTGCTCGGGCAGGTGATCATACTCGCCATCAACGATCGCCTTGAAGCCGCTGATAGTATCTGCCAGAGAGACATACTTACCCGGCGTGCCAGTGAAGACCTCTGCCACGAAGAATGGCTGAGAGAGGAAACGCTGGATCTTACGTGCGCGGTTTACGGTTTTCTTGTCCTCTTCCGAGAGCTCATCCATACCGAGAATCGCAATGATATCTTTCAACTCTTTATAACGCTGCAGCGTGGTCTGTACAGTACGCGCAACATTATAGTGCTCCTCACCCACCACGTGTGGGTCGAGCTGACGGCTGGTAGAGTCGAGTGGATCTACCGCAGGGTAGATACCCAGCTCTGCAACCTGACGTGACAGTACAACGGTCGCATCCAAGTGGGCAAAGGTAGTCGCTGGAGATGGGTCCGTAAGGTCATCTGCAGGGACGTATACCGCCTGAATCGAGGTGATAGAACCGGTCTTGGTCGAAGTAATACGCTCTTGCAGCGCACCCATCTCTTCCGCCAGCGTTGGCTGGTAGCCCACCGCAGAAGGCATACGACCCAACAGTGCCGATACCTCGGTTCCCGCCAGTGTGTAACGATAGATATTATCGATGAAGAGCAGTACATCACGGCCTTCATCACGGAATGCCTCTGCCATGGTCAAACCGGTCAGGGCAACACGCAGACGGTTACCGGGAGGCTCATTCATCTGGCCGTATACGAGGGATACCTTATCCAGTACGCCACCTTCGGTCATCTCGTGGTAGAAGTCGTTACCCTCACGCGTACGCTCACCAACACCGGCGAATACGGAGTAGCCACTATGCTCGATCGCGATATTACGGATCAGCTCCATCATGTTTACGGTCTTACCTACACCAGCACCACCGAACAGTCCGACTTTACCACCCTTGGCGAACGGGCAGACCAGGTCGATCACCTTGATGCCAGTTTCGAGAATCTCAGCCGCTGCAGAGAGCTCATCGAATGCAGGTGCCTTGCGGTGGATCGGCATACGCATCTCTTCGCCAATCTCGCCCTTCTCATCAATCGGGTCACCCAAGACATTCATGATACGGCCCAGAGTCTTGATACCGACAGGAACCTGAATCGGCGCACCGGTACCGGTGACAGAGAGCCCACGCTTCAGGCCGTCTGTGGTACCCATCGCGATGGCACGAACTACGCCATCACCGATCTGCTGCTGAACCTCTAGCGTCAAGCCGGGCTCATCTACGAGCAGTGCGTCAAATACTTTTGGCATCTGATCGCGTGGGAACTCGACGTCTACCACTGCACCGATGATCTGAACAATCGTTCCTGACATCTCTTAATCCTCTTTATCCAAATAAACTAAACTTAAAATTCAATGCTTATACTGCCGCCGCACCGCCAACAATATCGGCCAGTTCGGAGGTGATCGCCGCCTGACGCGCCTTGTTGTAGACCAGCTCAAGATCGTTGATCAGGTCACCCGCATTATCGGTCGCACTCTTCATCGCCACCATTCGAGCCGACATCTCACAGGCAATATTCTCAACCACGCCCTGATAAACCATCGACTCCACATAGCGCTGTAGCAGGGTATCCATCACCGGCTTTGCCTCCGGCTCATAAATATAGTCCCAGTGGTGGCTGTACTTATCGCTCTCTTCCTGCTGCAAAGGCAGCACCTGGCGAACGGTTGGCTCCTGGGTCATGGTGTTGACGAACCGGTTGTAGACGATATAGAGGCGATCGATCTTGCCCTCGTCATAAGCATCCAACATCGCCTTCACCGGTCCAATCAGTGACGCCATTTCTGGCTGGTCTCCCAACTGAGAGGCCTCGGAAACCAGGCTACCACCCATCCGGCTCAGAAAACCGAGCGCCTTACTACCCACAGCGGTGTAGTCAATCTCGACGTCCGCATCACTCTGCGCCTTGATTGCCTTGAGCGCCTCACGAAACAGGTTGACGTTGAGGCCACCACAGAGCCCTCGATCCGAGGAGATTACAATATAACCCACTCGCTTGGCCTCACGCTCGTTGAGGTAGCTGTGGTGATACTCGGGATGCGCATTGGCGAGGTGTCCAACCACTGCACCAATTTTTTCGCTATAGGGGCGAGAGGCCTCCATTCGCTCCTGCGCCTTCCGCATCTTACTGGCGGCCACCATCTCCATGGCGCGAGTAATCTTCTGCGTGCTCTTGACGCTCTTGATCTTCTCTCGAATTTCCTTGCCAACTGCCATCTGCTCAGGGTCCTTTTAATCGGGTTTCCGTATGACCACTCTTACCAGCTATGGTTAGCCTTGAAGTCTTCAATGGCGCTACGCAGACCGCTCTCAATGGTGTCGTTATAGTCACCCGACTCATTGATGCTCTCCATCAATGCAGCATGTGAGCTCGCCATGTAGGACTGCAGTGCCTCTTCGAAATCAACGATCTTCGATGGATCAATATCATCCAGATAGCCCTCATTGGCTGCGAACAGAGAGGTTGCCAGCTGAGCAATTGACATTGGCTCATACTGCTTCTGCTTCATCAGCTCAGTGACGCGCTGACCACGCTCAATCTGCTTACGAGTCGCCTCATCCAGATCCGATGCAAACTGCGCAAAGGCTGCCAGCTCACGATACTGTGCGAGGTCGAGACGAACACCACCGCCCAACTTCTTGATGATCTTGGTCTGTGCCGCACCACCCACACGCGATACCGAGAGACCTGCGTTAATTGCAGGACGGATACCGGAGTTGAAGAGGTCGGTCTCAAGGAAAATCTGGCCATCGGTAATGGAGATGACGTTGGTCGGTACGAAAGCCGATACGTCACCGGCCTGGGTCTCGATAACCGGCAGTGCGGTCAGGGATCCAGTCTTGCCTTTCACCTCGCCGTTGGTCAGCTTCTCGACCTCAGCCTCGTTGATGCGCGATGCGCGCTCCAGCAGACGGGAGTGGAGATAGAAGACATCACCAGGATAGGCCTCACGACCCGGTGGACGACGCAGCAACAGAGATACCTGACGGTAGGCCCACGCCTGCTTGGTCAAATCATCATAGACGATCAGTGCGTCTTCACCCTTGTCACGGAAGTACTCGCCCATGGTGCAACCAGAGTATGGTGCGATGAACTGCATCGCCGCTGCATCGGAGGCAGAAGCGGCAACAATAATGGTGTGCTCCAGTGCATCATGCTCTTCCAGACGGCGAACCACTTCCGCAATCGAGGAAGCTTTCTGGCCAACCGCAACGTAGATACATTTAACGCCGGTGCCTTTCTGGTTGATGATGGCGTCAACCGCGACGGCGGTCTTTCCGGTCTGGCGGTCACCAATGATCAGCTCACGCTGGCCACGACCAATGGGGACCATTGCATCAATCGCCTTCAGTCCAGTCTGTACTGGCTGATCAACCGATTTACGTGCAATGACGCCCGGTGCGATCTTCTCGATTGGAGAGGTGCCAACAGCGTCAATGGGGCCTTTCCCATCCAGCGGATTACCCAGTGAGTCAACCACACGCCCCAGCAGCCCTTCACCGACGGGAACCTCAAGGATGCGACCGGTACAACGTACGGTATCACCCTCAGAGATGTGCTCATACGACCCGAGGATCACCGCACCAACGGAGTCTCGCTCCAGATTCAGCGCCATGCCGTAGGTATTACCAGGGAACTCGATCATCTCGCCCTGCATCGCGTCACTCAGACCGTGCAGGCGGACAACGCCATCTGCCAGACTGACCACGGTACCTTCGGTACGGGCCTCGGCAAGTGGCTCGAAACTCTCGATTTTCTTCCGGATCAGTTCGCTGACTTCAGAAGGATTGAGTTGCATGATTGCTCCTTAAAAACAAAATATCCTAAAAACTAAAACCTGTCGCAGACCTTACTTAGTCCTGCAGCAAGTTGGAAAGCTGGCCCAGTTTGCCACGCAGCGAGAGGTCAATAACCTGATCTCCAGCGCGAACAACGACCCCCCCAAACAGAGACTCATCCACCTGTGTGGTCATCTCTACCTCTTTGCCCATCTTCTCTTTCACTGCAGCAGCAATTGCCTGCTCAGCTTGCTGATCCAGTGGATAGGCCGAAATTACTTCAACACCCAAGCGATTGTCATCTGCGGCCTTGAGCGCATGAAACTCCTCAAAAATCTCTGGCGCAAAACCGAGTCGATTCGACTCCAGCAACACTTTGACAAAGTTGCCACGGCTGCCTGTGAAGGTCTCACCACCGACACTGCTCACCAGGTCATTCATCTGGTCCCGACTCACATGTGGATGCTCCAGCCGCTCTGCAACCGCTGGCTCCTGAACAATCATTGACAGCAACTCAACCGCGTTGGCCCATGCATCAACCTGCCCTTCTCCACGGGCCTGCTGCCAAGCGGCTTCGGCATAGGGACGGGCGATTGTTGTTCTCTCTTCCATTACACGCTTTCTCTAGATCAGGCTATCCGGGGTTACTACAGCTTGGCACTCAGTTCTGAGAGAACCTGCTGATGATCCGCCTCATTTACCTCACGCTGGAGGATCTTTGAGACACCGGTCAGAGCCAGAACCGAGACCTGTCCACGAAGATGCTCCCGTGCACTGTTCGACTCCTGCTCAATCAGAGAGTGACCTGATGCAATGATCCGATCCGCCTCTTCCTGGGCTTTACCCTTGGACTCTTCGATTACCTCACTGGCACGCTGCTGTGCACGACCGATGATGGCAGTTGCCTCTTCGTGCGCCTCACGGATCACATCCGTTGCACGCTGCTCAGCCAGCTCATGCTCACGGTGACCACGTTCTGCTGCAGCCAGTCCATCTGCAATCTGCTTTTTACGCTCGTCCAGTGCAGCCATCAGTGGCGGCCACACATACTTCATCACAAACAGGACGAAGAGGAAAAACGCGATCGATTGCCCGATCAAAGTGGCATTAATATTCATAGCCGAATTCCGCTTATATAGTTTATGACTCTAAACCAAATAGAGGTTCTATTGTTTGTCTATCGCCTTATCCAGCGACCGCAAACAGAACATAGAGTGCCAGACCTACAGCGATCATTGGAACCGCATCAACCAGGCCCATCACGATGAAGAACTGAGTACGCAACATTGGAATCAGCTCAGGCTGACGAGCCGCACCTTCGAGGAAGCGACCACCGAGGATGCCGATCCCTACAGCAGCACCTAGTGCGCCCAGACCCATCATCAAACCACCTGCGATGAACAATAGTGCTTGTTCCATTTTTTTCTCCTGTTCTCTTTATGAGGATTAAAAGTTGTGAAATTGAAATTGTTGCCCTGAGCTTTTAGTGCTCGTGGTGCGCCATATCCATGTAGACAATCGTCAAGGTCATGAAGATAAACGCCTGCAAGGTAATGATCAGAATATGGAAGATCGCCCAGCCCAACTGCAGCAGACCACCGAAGCCACCCATCAACCAGCCTGCACCGTACATAATGGCAATCAGAATGAAGATAGTCTCACCGGCATACATGTTTCCAAATAGTCGCAGCGCCAGAGAGACCGGCTTGGAGATCAGCGAAATGCCCTCCAGCACGAGATTGGCTGGCATGCCCCACTTGCCGAAAGGCTGAAATGCCAACTCACCCAAGAAGCCACCCAGCCCCTTGTTTTTGATGCTGTAGTAGATCATCAGATAGAAGACTGCCAGCGCCATACCGAAGGTGATATTGGGGTCTGTGGTTGGAACCACCTTGAAGTAGACGTGGTGTGGATCCATTCCCAGGACGCTCTCACCAAAGAGGCCTGCCAACATCGGCAGCCAGTCGACTGCGATCAGATCCATGAAGTTCATCAGGAAGATCCAGCAGAAAATGGTCAACGCCAGAGGTGCAATCAGATCATTCTTGGCGGTGAAAGAGCCCTTCACGCTCTCATCAACAAACTCAACAATCCACTCAACAAAATTCTGCAATCCACCAGGAACACCTGCTGTCGCGCGCTTTGCAGCACTGCGGAAGAGGAAGAAGAAGAGCAGTGCCAGACCCACTGACCAGATCAGTGAATCAACGTGAAAAGACCAAAAACCCATCTCCTTGATATTTTCAGCAGAGTGGGCAAAACCCCAATGGCCATCATAGTAACCAAATGTGAGGTTGGTCAGATGGTGCTTGATGTATTCACCAGATGTAATCGCTGCGCCGGCCATAGTCTCTTCGAGTTGTGGTTACCAATTCAATCTGTGTTGTCTATTTTACCGTCATACGCGTGCGCTGTCGGTACCTTTTCTGTCGGCAGTGGCTGCTGAATCGACTGTGCAGCCACCAGCAGTGCCAGTTGCCCCACCATCAGCCCGATGACCAATGCCATCGGATCCAGCGGCAGCTTCACCATTCCAAACAGGGTGAGCGAGGCCACTAGAATCAAACGCTCTACCGCAGACATATACGCTGCAGCAGTTACTTTACGGATACTCCGTTCCAGATCGCGTTCAATCACCTGCTGGGGAACTCTCTGCTCGCTACGGCGCATCCGCCATTGTAGCCAGAAAAGATTTACCACTGAGACCCCCCCTCCGTAGAGAGTTGACCACTTCGTTCCGTTTTTCCAAAACCACTCCATCAATAGAGCAGCAATCACAACGATAACGACCTGAAACAGCGGCACACCCCACTTTCCAACCGGCGGTATTATAGAAATCATCGATAGGCGGGTCAATTAGGATTTTGCAAAAAGCGGCTTTGAAATCGCAATAATTGATATTAATTATTCTGTCACCCCAAGATGAGCCAGAATTCCATCCAATTCATCCAGTGAATTGTATTGGATGGTCAGCTTCCCTTTGCCGCGATTTCCCTGTTGAACCGTAACCTTTGCCCCTAGCTTTTCGGTCAACCGATTCTGGAGGTGTCGTACATTGGGGTCCACTTCCTGCGCCACTTTCTCTTTCGCCGGCTGCAGCATCTTGCGCACCAACTTTTCGGTCTCACGCACTGACAATCCCAACAGCACCACCTGTTTTGCCGCCTGACTCTGCTGTTCTCCCTCCAGCCCCAGCAATGCGCGAGCATGGCCCATCTCCAGCTTCCTATGCTGCACCATCAGCCCCACCTCAGCATTGAGGTTGAGAAGCCGCAACAGGTTGGTGACCGAGGTTCGCGAGCGCCCGACCGCCTCCGCCGCCTCTTGCTGGGTCAGGCCAAACTCCTGAATCAACCGCTGCAGGGCCGTTGCCTCTTCAATCGGATTGAGGTTCTCACGCTGAATGTTCTCAATCAGCGCCATCGCCATGGTGGCTTGGTCCGAGACCTCTTTGATCACCACCGGAATTTCTTGCAGGCCCGCCATCTGCGCCGCACGCCAGCGCCGCTCACCCGCGACGATCTCATAACGCCCATCCTCAACCGGACGCACCACAATGGGCTGAATCACCCCTTGCGCGCGAATCGAATTGGAGAGCTCTTCAAGCGCCTCCTGGTTGAACTCATGTCGCGGCTGGAATTTGCCACGCTGCAACAGGTCCACTGGCAGTGATTTGAGAGCCGCTCCCGCAACTGCTCCACTGGCACTACCCTGCTGTTCCGAGGTGGATGCCGAAGAGACCGGTACCTTTGATGCCTTGGCAGCCCCTAATAGAGAGTCTAATCCTCGCCCCAATCCCCCTTTTCTTGCAGACATGATCACTCGACTCCTTGGTTGGATAGCTGTTGACTGGATGGTTGCGCCTGCTCAGCACGCTCCAGAATCTCTGCGGCCAAGTCCATATAGGCAAAAGCGCCGCTGGAGGTGGGGGCGTAATGGATGATGGGTCGGCCATAACTGGGGGCTTCTGCCAACTTCACATTACGCGGGATCACCGTTTCATAAACGCGTTCTCCAAAGTGGCCCAATAGTTGATCGGAGACCTCAATGGAGAGACGATTTCTCGCATCGTACATAGTGCGCACGATACCCTGTAGCTGCAGCCCGCTGTTCTGGCTCTCCCGCACCCGATCCATCGTCTCCATCAGCGCCGTCAGCCCCTCCAGAGCATAGTATTCACACTGCAGCGGCACAATCACCCCTCGAGAGGCGACAAAGGCATTGATGGTCAAAATATTGAGGGTCGGCGGACAGTCAATCAGCACATAACTGTACTCTTCTGAAACCTGCTGCAATATGGCAGAGAGGCGCTGGAATCGGTCCTCGACCCCCATTAACTCTATTTCTGCCGCAGTCAGGTCACCGTTGGCGGCCAACAGGTCATATCCGGCACCATCCGTCTTCTGTACCGCCTGCTGCAGGGTCGTCTCTCCCAACAGCACATCCACACCGCTCCACTCGACCGACTGCTTGTCGACCCCACTGCCAGTGGTGGCATTGCCTTGCGGATCAAGGTCGATCAACAGTACCCGCTCGTCAAAATAGCCCAACGATGCAGCAAGATTAACCGAGGTGGTGGTTTTCCCCACACCCCCTTTCTGATTGGCGATTGCGTAAATTTTACTCACGATATCCGACTTACTGTGATTCACTCTCTGCTGCAGATCACCAGATGGCGCTCTGCATCGATTCCCGGCACCGTCACGGGTACCACCTGTTTCAGCTCAAACCCTTCGATCACCTCACCACCCTCCTCTTCGGGCCAGCGGCCTTTCATCGCAATCACCTCTCCACCGGAACGCAAGAGTGGCGCTGCTGCGGCAAGAAACTGGCTCAGCGAGGTAAAAGCGCGGGAGACCACCGTATCAAACGGCTGCTGCGGTCGAAACTGCTCGACGCGAGAGTGTACAACAGATGCATTGGAGAGACCCAGCTCCAGAATGGCCTGCTGAATGAAACGACTCTTTTTGATGTTGCTATCGACCATCACCACCGGTTGCTGGGGCCGCAGCAGCGCCAGTGGAATCCCTGGCAGTCCCGCACCACTTCCCAGGTCCGCCACACGCCCCTCCTGAAGCAGCGGCAACAGCGAAAGGCTATCCAGAATATGGTGCGTCACCATCCGTTGACGCACTCGAATGGCGGTCAGGTTATAGGTCTTATTCCATTTGACGAGCAGATCCAGATAGGCCTCCAGCTTCTGCTGCTGCCCTGGCTCAAGCGGCACGCCCATTACCGTTGCAGTCTCCATCATGCGGCGGACTCCATCGATTTTTTCTTGAGATGAATCCGTAACAGCGAGAGCGCTGCCGGCGTCACTCCAGAGATTCTCCCTGCCATCCCCAGTGTTGCCGGTCGCTGCCGCGCCAACTTCTCCTGAATCTCAATCGAGAGACCAGAGACCAGACTATAATCGAGATTTTCCGGCAGCTTCATCTGCTGATGGCGGCGGTTCTTCTCGACCTCCTGACTCTGGCGCTCAATATAGCCGGCATACTTGGCCTGGATCTCTACCTGCTCGACGACATCCTCCACTAATCCGGGATCTTCCACCTCACTCAGTGAGACCAGATCCCGATAACGGACATCGGGGCGTGCCAATAGATCCATCAGGCTGTGTTCACGACGCATGGGCTTGCCCAGCACCCGGACTGCCTCTGCCTCACTAATCAACTGCGGGCGGATCCAGCTCTCTTTCAGTCGCTGCTGCTCAGCCACAATCGCATCACGCTTGCGCTGAAAGGCACTCCAGCGCACATCGCCCACCAAACCAAGATTCCGCCCCTGCTCAGTCAGGCGTAGATCAGCATTGTCTTCACGCAATAGCAACCGATACTCCGCCCGACTGGTAAACATGCGGTAGGGCTCCTGGGTCCCCCGGGTAATCAAATCATCAACCATCACCCCGATATAGCTCTCTTCCCGGCGCGGATACCACGCCTCCTGCGCCTGAACGCGCCGCGCCGCATTACAGCCTGCAACCAACCCCTGAGCGGCGGCCTCCTCATATCCGGTGGTGCCATTAATCTGCCCTGCAAAGAAGAGTCCCTGCAGTGCGTGGGTCTCCAGAGAGGGCTTCAGATCACGTGGATCAAAGAAATCGTATTCGATGGCATAGCCGGGACGGGTGATGTGCGCCTGCTCAAACCCCTGGATCGAGCGCACCAGATCAAGCTGTATATCAAACGGCAGGCTGGTGGAGATGCCGTTGGGGTAAATCTCATGGGTGGTCAGCCCCTCCGGCTCAACAAAGATCTGATGGGAATCACGCTCCGCAAAGCGGACGATCTTATCCTCCACTGAGGGACAGTAGCGTGGCCCCACCCCCTCAATCACCCCGCTATACATTGGTGAGCGGTCCAGCCCACTGCGAATGATGTCGTGCGTCCGCTCATTGGTATAGGTGATCCAACAAGAGACCTGCTGCGGGTGCTCACTGCGCGCTCCCAAGTAGGAGAAAACCGGTGCCGGATCATCTCCAGGCTGCTCCTTCAGCTGGGTGTAGTCAATGGTGCGCCCATCAATCCGTGGTGGCGTGCCAGTCTTCAGCCGGTTCACTCGAAAGGGGAGCTCCCGCAGTCGATCGGCCAACTGAATCGAGGGCGGATCCCCCATCCGTCCCCCGGACATTTGCGATAGCCCAACATGAATGACTCCCTTCAGAAAGGTGCCCGCCGTCAACACCACAGCTTCCGCTGAAAAACGGATGCCGGATTGAGTCACGACACCGATCACTCGCTCCCCTTCAACCACCAGATCATCTGCGGCCTGCTGGAAAATGGTCAGATTGGGCGTGTTCTCCAGCTGGGTACGGACCGCCTGCCGATAGAGTTGACGATCGGCCTGAGCGCGGGTCGCCTGCACCGCCGCCCCTTTACTGCTATTGAGGGTGCGGAACTGGATTCCACCTCGATCAGCGGCATGAGCCATGAAGCCCCCCAGCGCATCCACCTCCTTCACCAGGTGCCCTTTGCCAATCCCGCCAATGGCCGGATTGCAGCTCATCTGCCCCAGTGTCTCGATGTTGTGGGTCAGCAGTAGCGTGCGCACTCCCATGCGGGCAGCTGCCAATGCCGCCTCGGTCCCGGCATGGCCACCGCCAATGACAATGACATCGAAAGTTTCAGGGTAGTTCATGAGCCCAATTATACGCGGTCGCCATACCGAATCTGGTACCAGATCATCCCACCCCACTCATGGAGGAAGCTAACACTCTTTTCCAAGTGTCTCGCCCTTGGAGTCCATAAACCAAAGCCTTGTTCCATGATATTACGGGTGGTAAACGCTGTTGGCGCCGCAATCAGACGCAACCCCTTCAGCTGTGGTGACTGCTGAAAAACCCGCAACGAACGTGGCATATGGGAGGCGTGGGTCACCAAAATCAGGGTTGTCACCCCTTTTTTCCTAAGGATCGGTGGCACCAGTTGGGCGTGCTCCCAGGTGTTAACGCTCTGGTCCTCCTGCCACACCTCAGCAATACCGAAATCTTTCCAGAGGCTAT
>CAZKCT010000002.1:51564-87887 GCA_964551545.1 uncultured Piscirickettsiaceae bacterium
CCAATGGTGGCACCACCTCCAGCTGCGCTGCCAATTGGTATTTGAGCCATGGTGTACTGAGCAGATAGAGCATGATCGCTGCTATTCCCAGAATAAAGCGGGCAAAACGACGCATTTTGTAAAACAGAATAAATGCCAACAGCAGCAGAAAGAGGATTCCGCCAGGTGGCATCAGCCAGGATTCAATCAATCGAATGGTTTCGATGCTCATTATAAGTTTTTGTCAATTTACGGAAGAGTCAGAATTTTGTAGAATCTCACACCATTTTAAAATTTTTCAGGCCCACTTCGATGAACGCGACCCGACACAACCTCTCTCTGATCTCTCTACTGGCCCTTGGCCTCAGTGCACCACTCTCCAGTGCTGTTGCCATTGAGACCCATACTCTAGAGCCAGTGGTTGTCATTGCGACCCCAGAGAAAGAGGAGCAAGCCGCTGCGCCAGCCACACCAACGGCATCTGTCGCCACAACCACCGCAGCACCAAAAGAGGCGATCGTTGGTAGTGAGGCGGACCCACTCGAGGGTTACAACCGCAGCATGCACGCCTTCAATGAGGGGCTCGACCAGAACATCCTGAAGCCAGTCGCCGAGGGCTATCGCGATATTATGCCTGATCCCGCAGAGCGTGGCGTCAGCAACTTCTTCAGCAATCTGCGCGAGCCATTCAACATCCTCAACAACCTGCTGCAGTTCAAGTTTGAGGAAGCCGTCTCTGACACAGTCCGTTTCGGCATCAATACGACTATCGGTATTCTTGGCTTCTTCGATGTCGCCTCCGATGCTGGCATTCCAAAACATGATGAAGACTTTGGTCAGACACTAGCGGTCTGGGGGGTTGAGAGTGGCCCCTACTTTGTCCTTCCTCTGCTGGGTCCAAGCACCGTTCGTGATACCACCGGCACCCTGACCGAGTTCTGGGTCGGCAATACCGTTGAGGTCGGCAACACACAGATCTTCAACCCCACCGGTGAGATCACCCCTGCCAGTGCAGAGAATGCCACCATTCTGACCAAGACGGTCAGTAAGCGTGCCGATCTTCTGGAAGAGAAGGCGATGGTCGACAGCGCCAGCTTTGACCCTTACGCCTTCATGCGTGACTCTTGGTTGCAGCGTCGTGAGAGCCAGATCCACGATGGCAACGTCCCGCTGCCTGCACTCCCAGAAGACCTGTAATCCAAACGGCTGATGGAGGCGGACCACTGGCACCAGCGGTGGCAGGAGGGGCGGATTGGCTTTCACACCGGTCAACCCAACCGCTGGCTGCAGCAGTTCTACCCCTCGCTTGGGCTCAAGCCTGAAGATAAAATCTTCCTGCCCCTCTGTGGCAAAGCGGTCGATCTAGTCTGGCTGGCTGCACAGGGCCACCCCGCCCTTGGGATTGAACTCAGCCCGATTGCGATTGAGGATTTTTTCCAAGAACAGGAACTCACGGCAACCACCTCCGAAGAGGGGCCTTTCATTCATCACCAGAGCGGGAAAATCTCCCTGCTGGAGGGAGATTTTTTTGAGCTGACGCCACTGCAATTGAATGGGACCAAAGTGCTATTTGATCGTGCCGCGCTGGTCGCACTCCCCGCCGAGATGCGTCAACGCTATGTACAGCATCTCTCGACCCTGCTAAGCCCCGGCACGACTATTTTGTTGGTCACCACCGACTACCCTCAGGAAGAGAAAGAACCCCCACCCTTTGCCGTCAGTGACGAAGAGGTTCATACGCTCTATGGGGAGGATTTTGAGGTGGAACACCTCCACAGTGAGGACCTGAGCAGTGGGCAGGATCCACTCTCCAAACGGGGCGTTACCGCGCTCACCGAAAATATCTACCGCATCACCCGGAAGTAGCAGATAGGCTCCTAGCGCTCGAAACTGATCTCGTAGTACCGAGTTCCCGGATTGGGGTTATTGCGATAATCGGGGATCTCATAAAACCCAATTGATTCGTACAACTCCTGCGCCGCCTGCATACTGGGGATGGAGTCGAGACGCATCTTCTTATAACCCGCCTTCTCCGCCTCAATCAGCAACGTCATCACCAGCCCACGACCAATCCCGCTACCGCGATAACGCGGTGAGACATAGAGCCGTTTCATCTCGCAAACGCCCTCCTCAAGCGGATGGAAAGCGACACAACCCGCAGGCTGTCGATCTTGATGCGCCAGCAGCACCTTCCCCTCGGGCGGGCCATAGTGATGCTCCAGCTGCTCAAACTCACTGGGAAAATTGATCAGCGCTGGGTCATTGGGACGGGTATCCACGTACTCCTGCAACAGAGCACGCACCGCACCATAGTCTTCCTGCGTCTCTGCAGACTCAATCTTGATCACAATTAAAGGATGTCCAGAACTTGCTCAGGAGGACGCCCTACCGCAGCTCGGTTGCCATGGATCACAATGGGACGCTCAATCACCCTGGGATTGGCAACCATGCGTTCAATCTGCTCAGCGCGGCTCAATCCGGGCTGATCCAATCCAGCCTCTTTGTACTCCGCCTCCTTCTTGCGCATCAATGCCTGTGGCTCAATGCCCAACATCGTCAAAATCTGCTCCAACTCGGCAGTCGTTGGCGGGGTCTCCAGATATTTCACCACCTCTGGATCAATATCCCGTCCCTGCAACAGCTCCAGTGTCATCCGTGATTTGGAACAGCGTGGATTATGGTAGATCTTTACACTCATCGTTGATTTGCCCTTAAAAACCATGTAATTGCCTCAAGAATACAGAAAAGTCTCCAACAAAAAAACCCCCGGCCAATCCGGGGGTTCAGTTGCAGAGGACTCATCATTCAGAGAGGAGATGGGTCGCTGCCCCTGCAACAGCGACCCGAGTGACTCAAACTACTTTCCGCTATTGGTAAATTCGGGATAGGCCTCCATACCGCACTCAGCATAGTCAGCACCATTAGCCTCATCCTCTTCACTGATACGGATCCCCATCAGCCCCTTGATCAGCGCCCACACCACCAGACTGGTGATGAACACCCAACCAAAGATCACGCCAGCACCCACCAGCTGACCACTGAAGGTTGCACCGCTGTTGGTCAGTGGCACCAACATCAGCCCAAAGAAGCCAACCACGCCATGCACCGAGATCGCACCAACCGGATCATCAATCCGCATCTTATCGAGGGTCACGATGGAGAAGACCACCAGAACACCTGCCGCAAAACCAAACAGAGTCGCCAGCAGTGGGGTTGGCGTCGAAGGCTCTGCAGTGATCGCCACCAGTCCCGCTAATGCACCATTCAGTGTCATAGTGAGATCAGCCTTGCCGAACATCATCCGCGCGACGATCAATGCCGCCACTGCACCACCGGCCGCTGATGCATTGGTGTTGAGAAAGACCATCGCTACCGAGTGTGCACTGGCAATATCACCCAGCTTCAGCACCGAACCACCATTGAAACCGAACCACCCCATCCAGAGGATGAAGGTTCCGAGTGTTGCCAACGGCAGGTTAGCACCCGGGATCGCCCGTACCTCACCATTAGGGCCATACTTGCCCTTACGCGCACCGAGTAGCAGAACACCCGCCAGCGCAGCCGCTGCACCCGCCATATGGACAATGCCTGATCCCGCAAAGTCGCTGAACTCCAGCGTAAAGAGGCCAAATACCGACTGACCACCCCAGGTCCATGAACCCTCCACCGGATAGATGACGCCAGTCATCACCACTGCAAAGGCAAGGAAGGCCCAGAGCCTCATCCGCTCTGCCACGGCACCGGAGACAATCGACATCGCCGTCGCCACAAAGACCACCTGGAAGAAGAAGTCAGAGGCACCGGAGTAGACCGAATCACCATTGAAGCCATTCTCGGCCGAACTCTTCAGTGCGTCCGCCACAAATGAGTCACCGCCGACGATGCCATCGAGGAAATAGCCCCCGCCATACATCAACTGGTACCCCATCACCAGATACATGATGCAAGAGATGGCAAACAGCGCCACATTCTTGGTCAGGATCTCGGTGGTATTCTTGGAGCGGACCAGCCCCGCCTCCAGCATTGCAAAACCGGCAGCCATCCACATCACCAGTGCACCGGATACCAGAAAGTAGAAGGTATCCATCGCATATTGCAGTTCAAAAATTTGATTTTCCATCATGTGCTCCTTTAGATTGCCTCACGGCCTGACTCGCCGGTACGAATTCGAATCACCTCTTGCAGATCGGTGATAAAGATCTTGCCGTCCCCGATCTTGTCGCTGTTGGCTGCGCCCCGGATCGCCTCAATGGTGCGGTCCAGCAACTCAGCAGAGATGGCTATCTCCATCTTCACCTTGGGCAAAAAATCGATGGTGTACTCCGCGCCTCGATAGAGCTCGGTGTGCCCCTTCTGGCGCCCAAACCCCTTCACTTCGGTCACGGTGACCCCGTTGACCCCGATCTCGGAGAGCGCCTCACGGACATCATCGAGCTTGAAGGGCTTGATAATGGCGGTAACCATTTTCATAACTGGAACTCCTTGTTGTTGGTTCAAAAAATTCTGCACCGCAAACACCGATGCAATACATCCCCTAGAGCAACAGCTATGCCAAGTCACATAAATTGATAAATAACAATGAGTTGATCGGCATCTTTCTCACCAACAGGCGTGACACCAAAGCACACTTTGGGCGAATAGAGGGCAGCCACTACAGCAGCATGCACCCAATCAGTGCAGAGATTGAGTGAGAAAACCTGACCCTGTTACGGCACAATGTGGCGATATGGATCGACCCACACCACCCGCCATTCGCGTCAACCATCTGGTGCGCCACTTCGACAAGGTACATGCCGTCGACGATCTCTCGTTTGAAATTCAACGAGGCTCCATCACCGCACTGCTCGGGGGTAATGGGGCAGGCAAAACCACCACGCTAGCGATGCTGTTGGGGCTGTTGATTCCAGATGCCGGCTCCATTGAGATTCTTGGCGTCGATATGCTGCAGAACCGCTATGACGCACTCCCACAGATGAACTTCTCCTCCCCCTACCTCGATCTACCGGGGCGACTCACGGTCGAGGAGAATCTGCTGGTCTATGCACGACTCTACAGCGTCGTACAACCCAAGCAGCGCATTGAGGAGCTTGCCAATACACTCGACATCACTCCATTCCTGCAACGCCCTTATAGCCACCTCTCCGCTGGTCAAAAGACCCGAGTCTCTCTCGCCAAGGCACTCCTCAACAAGCCTCAGGTACTGCTTCTCGATGAGCCCACCGCCTCTCTCGATCCGGACAACGGTGACCGCATTCGCAGCCAGCTGGAGCAGTACGTTCAACAGACCGGTGCCACGGTACTGCTCGCCTCCCACAATATGCCGGAGGTGGAACGGCTCTGCGATCAGGTCTTGCTGATGCGCAGTGGAAAGGTTGTCAATCGTGGCACCCCGCAACAGTTGATTGACCAATATGGCCACCAGACGCTGGAGCAGGTTTTCCTCGATGTGGCACGGAGGAGCGCCGAGTGAGCCATTTCTCCACAGCTCGGGTTAGCGCGATGGTGATGCGTTACATCTATCTACTGCGCCGCTCTTGGCCGCGGATACTGGAGTTGATCTACTGGCCTGCAGTACAGATGATTCTCTGGGGATTAATCTCCCAGTTCTTTGTCCAGCACAGTAGCTGGCTGGCCCAGGCCAGTGGCGTCCTGCTGGCCGCAGTGATGTTGTGGGATGTGCTATTCCGTGGCCATCTCGGGGTCTCTCTCCCCTTTATCGAGGAGATGTACGCCCGTAACCTGGGCCATCTGTTTGTCTCACCACTACGAGTCTCGGAGCACATTGCTGCCCTGTTGCTGATCAGCCTGATCCGTACCAGCATTGGACTCGGTGCGGCAGCGGCACTGGCTACCATACTTTACGCCTTCAACATCTTTGATCTGGGGCTGCCACTTCTGGCCTTTTTCTTCCAACTGATTGTGATGGGTTGGGCCACCGGACTGGGTGTGGTCTCCTTGATCCTGCGCTACGGCCTCGGTGCGGAGAGTCTCGCCTGGGTGCTGGTCTTCGCACTCGCACCAATCTCTGCCGTCTACTACCCCGTCGATATTCTTCCAGAAATGATTCAACCCATTGCACACGCCATCCCCGCCAGCCATGCCTATGAGGGAATGCGGGCGCTGATGTTTGATCACACCTTCCGCTGGGATCTGTTCTGGAATGGCACGCTCCTCAACCTGATCTGGCTGGGGGTCGCTGTGGGCCTCTATCTTCGTGCTTTCACCCACGCCCGACAACGTGGTTCACTACTGCAGGGAAACGAGTAGTCCGCTTTTACTCCGACTGTTGCGCGGCGGCACGGATCAGTGATGGCATCAATGGTGAGGCGCCAATATGCTCCACCATCTCGATCGAACAGTGGGGGTGTTCCTGTTGTACCTGCTGCAGAATCTGAGGAATATCGTTCACCACATGAGTGCCTGCCGCCAGAAAGTAGGGAACCACCACAATCGAGGAGGCCTCCGCTTCGACACAGCGTCGAACGCCCTCTGGGATATCGGGCACTGCCAGCTCCAGGAAGGCCGCCCCGATATAGCCAAACTGGCTGGCGCAATCAATCGCCACTGCAGCAGCCAACGCCTCGACCTCCTCATTGGATGCAGCGCGGCGGCTACCGTGAGCAACAAGTAGTAGAGCCTTCACAGTTACTCCCCGCCACCATTGTAGATGGCACCACCTTGCTGCCGATAAAACTGCAACACCTCACGGGCCTCATCGCGCGCAATCCCCTGACTCACCTCAATTGATCTTGACTCCAAGGTCTGCACCCACTGCGCGGGCTTATCCCCTTCATCAAAACCGATCGCCTCTGCATCGGCCTCATTGGCCGCCATCGCCACATGGCGCACCCCTGACCAAGGGATCGCCCCGAGACACATCGCACACGGCTCGGTACTGGTCACCAACTCATAATCCGGCAAATCACTGCGGTCCAGATCGTAGCTCCCCAACTTTCTCTGCGCAATGGCAATCGCCACCATCTCTGCATGAAGCGTCGAGATCCCCTCCGTTGTCACCAGGTTCACCCCCAAGGAAATCAGTACCCCACTCTTCCGTTCAAAAATTGCGGCCGCAAATGGACCGCCCGTTCCCTCTTCCACATTTTTTCTGGAGGCAGCCACCACCCATGCCACTCGCTCCTCTAACCGGGATATGGCACGATAGCGCTGGGCAAACCCCTCGATCCAGGGAGGCAGCTTGAAGTTGATCTCGGTTGGTTGCTGAAACATTGGCACGTGAAAAGGTTTTCCCTCAAAATCATGAACAGCTGGAGCGTTTCTTGTTCTGAATAGTAGCAGGGAAAAATCCCTGTTGCAGTGAGGCACCAAAACAGATGGAGCTGATGAGTAACAATAGAGAAACAGATCCTCTAGACAAACTTCCCCCGATTCTGCGGCAGAATCGGGAACAGAATCTATGCACCTGTAACGAGGTGGCAAAAATGGATGTGATTGATGCCATCGCCAATGGTGCCACTACACTGGAAGCGGTTCGCAAACAAACCTATGCCAGCGATGGCAATGGCTGTTGCACGCGGCAGGTGGAGCGGCTGATTGAGTGCCTGACTGGAGACTGTACCAACTTGATCGATCCAGAGGGTGGCACCCCTTCTGATTAAAGCCTCTTAAAAGAGGCGCTGTAACAGGTTGCCAAACTCTTTCTTGATGCGCTGACCAGAATCTGTTTTTGGATCTCCAAGCAGCTGCTTCACCTTTTCATCCAGTTTCTGCTGCAGCTTCTTTTGCAGCGTCTCTTTGAGCACTCCATCCAAATCGACCTTCACACGAGGGTCGGTGAACGTCCCCTGAATTCGCACCGGAAAGGAGCGCCCTTCCAACTGCTCGATCCCTGCCCGCTCCGTTTCAGAGAGGTTTTCTGCAACCTTGGCGGTCAGCTGGTAATCAATCTCTTGTGACTGAAACTCCATCCAACCCGCTCCTGACAGCTCGATCCAGCCACTCTTGATCTTCAAATCAGGAATCTGCAACTGCCCGCCAACGGCGCGAACCGTGGCCTTGAGATCTTCAAAAGAGGTTTCATTCGGCGCCTGATCATACGAAATGGGCTGCCGACGGATCAGTGCTACAGCCTGTCTCACCAGTCGCTGGAGATTGATGCCGATGATCGCCCCATGGTTCACCTCAACTACCGCCTCACCATTCAGGCTATTGAGAATAGAGGATTGAGTGGCACCGGTGACACGACCTTTGCCGCTCGCAGAGAGGGTTCCTCGCAGTTGCTGAACCCCTTCGAGATCCAACAGCAGGCGTTCCAGGTCGATCTTTTGAAAGGACTCCTCCAACTCGGTAATCGGCTGTTTAAATCGAAGGTCGCTCTTGACGGTACCTCGGTAGGTTCCACCATAGAGATTAGCTGTGAGTGGCCCAATCACCACCTCTCCCCCTTTTGCCGTGACCTGCAATTGCACATCGCTGGCCACCGCTTTTGCAATCTGGAGGCGCCCAATCGACAACTGTCCCTCAAGATCCAAGACTCGAAGCAGCGGGAGGGGCAACTGCAGAACGCCAACAGCGGACCCTGCCAGCGGATCAATGGCCTGTGGTTGCTCTCCCTTTGGCATGTATCGATCAAGATCCAGCTGCTCTCCCTGTAGATTGAAACGGATCCAGTGCCCCTTTTTCTGCTGCTGCCACTGTGCAGTACCGCTCCAAAGCACACCATCGACCACCGCCTCCAGTGCATCGACCTCAATCCGTTGTTGCAGCAGTGGCATCAAGGCAACCTCAATGGAGATCTGCTCGATGGTGGTAAGTGGAGGGTGCTGTCCCTTGGTACGGGAGAGGATGATTTCACGCCCCTCTAGGGCGACCGCAGGAAACAGGGAGAGGGAAAGGGGTTCATCCATTTGCAGATGGAGCCCGCTATGCATCTCAACCTGTTGGCGAATCTGCTCACGGAGTCCACGCTCATCAAAAAGAAGATTGGCGGCAAGGGTGGCCACCAGAACCAACCCTGTGACAACAATCAGGAACCACTTCATCACCGATTTGAACATTAGTCTGCAGCCCTCTCCTGATCGTCAGCATGGTTAAAGATCTGCAAGGTCCAAGACTGGCCCGAGTCGATAAAGGTGGCACCGCCCTCCTCGGCCAGTCTCGCGGCAAGCTCGGGAGAGGCGCTAATCGCTGAGCGCGTGTACTTCATAAACAGGGTATCCACCTGCGCTCCCAGCTTTCTCAGATTGACCTTGCACCCCTTCATCTGCTGGGGATAACAGAGGTTATCGTAATGGATAAAGGCGAGCCGTTGCGCCTTGGGTAACCGCCACTGGTACTGCTGTGCCTGCTCCAGTGCCTGATGGAGGGCCTCTGGACCATCCTGATTGAGGTGGCTCTGGTTGTTGTCGCGGAATGTCTCAGTGCGAATCCTACGCAGCAGATTGTAGACTTCACTCAAGTCACTGCGCAGATCAGTGGAACGAATATTGGCCTGCAAAATCGGATAACGGGTCTTCTGGTCCCCATAGAGAATCATCGAGAGATGTATCTCGCGATTGCGACGCTCCCAGAATTTGTCGAGTGTCCGCAGCTCATACTCCAACCCATCCAGAAAAGAGGCGTAGGAGTTGGAGAAATCCACCAGTAACAACAATTCCAGATCCTCGATCGCCAACTGCTGGTTCTGCTGCTGCAGTGTCTCAACCTGTTTCTCCAACGTCTCTTGCTGGTTCAACAACTGACTGTAGCGCTGCAGCAGCGGTTCCAGCCGCCCCGATTTATCACTGTTCATGAAGAAGGGAAGCGAGACAATGGTGAGAATGACAAAGGCCCCCAGTGCCGAAGCAAAGAGGTCAATACTGGCAACACCAAAGATAGAGGGGCGCTGCTTGGGCTGGTACATCGCTATCCCTGCCGACTCTCAGCGCTCAGACAGTCATTGATCTCCTGCTCCTCCAGGGTCGAGACGAAAGAGCTGAGAATGGTCAACAGAGTGGAGAAGACCAGTCCGGCGATGGTGGTGTAGAAGGCGTAACCCAGTGCATGAACAATACTGGTGAACCAGACCTCCAGTGCAGCCTCATCCAGCAGATTCCCCGGCATCTCCGCCGCCTGCTCCAGTGCGGATGAGATTCCCACGACTGTCCCAAGAAACCCGAGAGTGGGAATGGCCCAGATAAAGATCTGAATGGCTCGGTAGTTGAGGTCATGCTGGTGAAGCACACGATCAAAGTCGGCCCTAGAGAGGGGTTGACCGCGATAGTGGCTGACCGAGAAGAAGCGGATGAAAAGCAGTTCAAGGATCGCGCTAAAAAAGAAGCTCCACATCAGAATATAGATCGCCTTGGCCCAGGCAGGACTATTCAGACCAAAGAAGATCTCAACAATCAGAAAAAGGTCACTATCAGGGGCAACTGCCGCAAAGGCATAAAAGACCACCACCAGAAAAGCAGAGGTGGAGTAGAGAAAGACCTTAATGTAGGAGAGCGAGCGAACAAAGGCGGTCACAATGGCAAAGAAGAGTGCTCCATAGAAGAGCGGTGGCAGATACTCTGCTGGCGCCATCTGTGGAATCTGCTGGAACCAATCAAGCAGCTGCGACAGCGCATGCTGTGAGAGCAGGTCAATCAGGGTGATTGCCAGCGCACCCCATAGCAGCCAGATCAGAATAATCCGTAAGGTGGGGCTGTTCTTGAGAAAGTGGGTGGGCACCATTTACGAGACCGCTTACTTGCCGATACAGAAAGAGGAGAAGATCTTTCCGAGCAGATCATCACTGGTGAATTCACCGGTAATTTCTGAGAGTGCCTCCTGCGCTCGCCGTAACTCCTCCGCCAGTAACTCTCCAGCCTGAAAATCACTCAACTGTTTTCTCCCCTGATCAAGTGCACAGCGCGCCTGCTGCAGTGCCTCCAGGTGACGACGGCGAGCGAGAAAAGTCCCCTCTCCGCTAGCCTGATAACCGGCCTGATCTTTCAGAAAACTGCGCAGGGCCTCTATTCCAGCACCGCCTTTAGAAGAGATGGCCAACGCCCCTTGGTGCAGACCGGATGCCCGCCCCGAGAGATCAATCTTGGTATAAACCGTCGTCACCGGCACCTCCCCTGCGGCTACAATCTGATCGAGGGTCTGCTGGTCTTCCGGGCTGAATCCCTTCTGATCATCGATCAGCAGCAACACCCGATCAGCCTTCTCGATCTCCACCCAGGCACGACGAATCCCCTCCTGCTCAATCTGGTCCTCACTCTCTCGCAGTCCTGCCGTATCGATGATATGGATCGGCAACCCATCAATCTCAATCTGCTCTTTCAACAGATCACGGGTGGTCCCCGGAATTTCCGTCACAATCGCCGACTCTTTTCCTGCCAGTGCATTGAGCAGGCTCGACTTGCCCGCATTGGGGCGACCCGCAATCACCAGTGTCATCCCCTCCTGCAGCAGCACCCCCTCTTTGGCGCTCTCTACCACCTGCTCCAGTTGCTGAATGATCTGTTGTAGGCGACTTGAAACATCCCCCTCGGCAAGAAAATCAATCTCCTCTTCCGGAAAATCCATCGATGACTCGACATAGATCCGTAACTCCGTCACCTGCTCCACCAGGCGATGAATCTCACTGGAGAAGGCCCCCTGCAGAGAGCGCAGTGCCGATCGGGCCGCTTGCTCTGAGGCGCTATCGATCAGATCGGCAATTGCCTCTGCTTGTACCAGATCCATCTTGCCGTTAAGGAAAGCCCGTTCGGAAAACTCGCCAGGCCGCGCAGCACGAGCACCCAATCCAAGCACTCGGCGCATCAGCTGATCCATCACCACCGGACCGCCATGCGCGTGCAGCTCCAGCACATCTTCGCCAGTAAAGGAGTGAGGGTTTGGAAAGAAGATGGCCAGCCCGCGATCAATCGCCTCGCCCTGCTCATCGACAAAATCGAACAGTTCGGCTACACGAGGCGTAGGTACTTTACCAACAACCGCCTCTGCAACCGCAGAAGATTGCTTGCCTGAAACCCGAAGAATTCCTACACCGCCCCGCCCATTGGCGGTGGCTTGTGCGCAGATGGTCTCTTCAGGGATCTCCAAGACTCTAGAAATGTCTAGCCGGCAGCCTCGATCTTACGAGTGATGTAATACTGCTGTGCAATCGAGATGATGTTGTTCACCACCCAGTAGAGCACCAGCCCTGCCGGGAAGAAGGCGAAGAAGACGGTAAAGACAATCGGAAGAATCATCATCACTTTCTGCTGGATCGGGTCAATCGGTGCAGGGTTGAGCTTCTGCTGAATCAGCATGGAGGCACCCATCAACAGCGGCAGAATATAGTAGGGATCCATCGCCGAGAGGTCATCGATCCAGAGAATGAATGGCGCCTGACGGATCTCCACACTCTCCAGCAATACCCAATAGAGCGCGATGAAGACCGGGATCTGCACCAGAATCGGTAGACAGCCCCCCATCGGGTTAACCTTCTCTTCCCGATAGATCTTCATCATCGCCTCATTCATCTTCTGGCGATCATCCCCGTAACGCTCCTTCAGCGAAGCAAGGCGAGGCGAGAGCTTGCGCATCCGTGCCATGGAACGGTAACTGGTCTCAGAGAGCTTGTAGAAGACCAGCTTGATCAGAATCGTCAACAGAATGATGGAGAAGCCCCAGTTGCTGACTACATCCTGAATCTCATTGAGAATCCAGAACAGAGGCTGCGCCAGGAAGGTGAGCCAGCCATAGTCGACAGTCAGCTCCAGCCCCTCCGCCAACGCCTCCAGGCGATCCTGATCTTTCGGTCCAACATAGAGTTGCATGGAGAGGTTGCCCTGATCTCCTGCAGCAACAGAGACGGCTGGCAGGATCGCACCAATGGCATAGCGCCCCTGTGAAGGCTGGTAACTGTAGAGTGTCGGTTGCTGGTTGTCGTGAGGCACCACTGCACCCAGGAAGTAGTGCTGGATCATCGCCACCCACCCCTTCTCGGTCGAACGGGTTAATGGGGTGCTTGCCATCTCCTCAAAATCAATCTTCTGGAAATGCTCCTCATTGGTATAGGCAACCCCGCCGGTATAGGTATAGATAAAGGCGTTCTCCGCCTCTGGTGCCTGACTATCTCTCAGCAGCTGTGCATAGACCCCGCCTTTCCAGTGGCTGCTACCACGATTCTCGACCTGATACTCCACATCGATTTTGTAACTATCTCGGTAGAAAACGTAACTCTTTGTGATTCGAACGTTGTTCTCTTGATCTTCCCAGACAAATGGCACCCGCAGCTCGCCCTCTCCCTCGGCCAGCGCATAGTGGGTCTGCTCTGTCTGATAGAGGCTGTTATGGCTGGGATAGCTTCCCCCCGCATTACCCTGTGCCCCCTTGATTCCACTCTGGGTGACAAAGAAGGGGTTGCGATCATTCATCAGACGAAATGGGGTATCGCGGTGCTCAGAATTCTTGCCATGTTTGAGCAGATCAACTTGACGTAGATCTCCCCCTTCGCTATTGAGGGTAACGTCCAGCAGATCAGTCTCAACACGAACGGCCTGCCCATCAAGCTGCTCTTGAACCACCGGTGCAGCAGATGCAACGGCCTCTCTATTTTCAGGGACAGCAACCGCTGGAAGATCCCCTTCTCTCAGAGTTCTCGGCTCCGGTACAGCGGCCGGTGTCAGCGCCTGCTGTGCCAACAAGGGCTCACTCTGAACCGTACGTCCAGTACCATGATCCAGCTGCCAAGCATCCCATAACATCAAGGAGATGAATGAAAGTGCAATGAAAAGGATCAGTCTTTGAGTATCCATAATAATTAATGGCCAGAGTTATCGATTTTTGGAGCAGGCTATTCTATCGAAAAGGGTATCGAGTTTGTGACGGATTTCACGCTTGTCGAGCCCTTTCACACCAGGGCGGCAGAGAAGCACCAAGTCAACACCAGAGAGGTTTTCATGTTCTCGGAAAGACTCTCGGGCAATTCGCTTTACACGATTGCGATCTACCGCCCGACGGAGCTGTTTTTTTGAAACCGCAAGCCCAAGTCGTCCGGTCTCCCGTTGGTTTTGAGAAGCCAGCAGGAGGAATGCATTGTCCCCCGCCTTGCAACAACCATGGTTGAAGACCTGACTGTATTCGGCCGCAGAGAGCAGTCGTTTTTGCGGGGAAAAAGAAAAGCCCACGGGCTACAAGCGAAAAAAGGAGGTGCAGATCGCACCTCCTTTTTTCTACTCTACTGTACTGCCGAAAAATTAGGCAGAGAGGCGTACACGACCCTTTGCTCTACGAGCATTCAGGATCTGTCGACCAGACTTGGTCTTCATTCTTGCGCGAAATCCATGGGTACGCTTACGCTTCAGAACGCTAGGTTGAAATGTACGTTTCATGATCAGTTACCTTGATTCAAAATCTATTCTTACAAAAGCGAGGGGGTCCACCCCTCCGAGGGAACCGCGAACTTTACCTTCTGGATCAACATAAATCAACGAGTAAACAACCATCCAGAGAAAAAATTCCTCAATCGACGGAATCAACTGTGGATAACTTTTTCGGTTCCCGATACAATCGACAAAAAACGGGGGAATGGGTTTTTGGGTGGTAATCACCCTATCAAAATCCAGAATTTCACTGAAAAATCATACTTTTCTGGCCAATTCAAGGAGGATCCCAGTGAGTGCGGTCTGGTTACAATGTCAGAGTATTCTAAACAATAAACTCTCTGATCTCGATTTCAATGCCTGGATTCGCCCTCTTCAAGCCTCTGAAAAAGAAGGGATCATTGAGTTAATGGCCCCAAATCCATTTGTATTGGAACATGTGCAGGAGCGTTTCCTCCCAATGATCCAACAGTTGGTACAGGACGTCGATGGACGCTATAAGGTTGATCTGCAGGTGGGCAACTCTACGACAGAGTCTACACTCCCCTCCTCTACAGCAGCGACCCCTACCCAACCCATCCATTTCGAGAACAACCTCAATCCATTTCTCACTTTTGAGAATTTTGTCGAAGGTAAGTCCACTCAGCTCGCCCATGCCGCCTCAAGGCAAGTGGCCGACAACCCTGGTGGGGGCTATAACCCACTCTTTATCCATGGTTCGACCGGACTGGGTAAAACCCATCTGATGCATGCGATTGGGCACCATCTACTCAAACAGAATCCAGATAGCCGAATTCTCTATATTCGCTCTCAGAATTTTGTAAACGATATGGTAAGTGCACTGCGCCACCACACCATTGATCAGTTTAAACAATACTTTCACAGCCTGGATGTATTGTTGATCGATGATATCCAGTTTTTTGCCGGAAAGTACAACTCTCAGGAAGAGTTCTTCAATACATACAACGCTTTACTTGAGGGCAACAAGCAAATTGTCCTCACCAGTGACAAATACCCGAAAGAGATCGATAAGCTGGAAGATCGGCTTAAATCCCGTTTTGGTGCTGGATTGACTGTTGCCGTCGAGCCACCTGAATTGGAAACTCGCGTCGCAATTTTGATGAAAAAGGCAGAGCAGCTTGAGCTCAAACTGCCACAAGAGGTGGCCTTCGAGATTGCAAAACTGGTGAAATCCAATGTGCGAGAGCTGGAAGGTGCGCTCAACAACGTCCGCGCCAATACCCAACTCACCGGAGAACCCATCACCCTGGAAAGCACTCGCAATGCACTTCGTGATCTAATCGCCGTCCATGACCGCCTGGTCTCGATCGACAATATCCAGAAAACAATCTCCGATTACTACAACGTCTCCCTGTCGGACCTGCTTTCAAAGAGCCGCTCTCGCTCCATTGCCCGTCCTCGGCAAATTGCCATGGCGCTGGCCAAAAGTCTGACGGAAAAGAGCCTGCCTGAAATCGGTAAAGCCTTCGGGGGTCGTGATCACACCACCGTGATTCACGCCTGCAAGAAGGTGAAAGAGCTTCGAGAGAGTGATTCCAAGACCAATGAGGATTACAAGAACCTTCTGAGACGTCTCAGTGCCTAATGGATGAACAATTTTGGAAATCTTGTGTGACACCCTGTGGATAACAATTGGAAAGTATGAGTAAAGCAATTTTGAGAAAAGTTATCCACACATTTGACACAATTTTGTCTCTCTATTTGCAACAGTTTGAGAATCAATTTAACCCATTGAAATAAAAGTAAAAATATCAATTAATCACACTTTTTTTTGACACTACAACTACAATAAATATATATATAACACTAGTTATCTAGTACTGAGGAACATCGAATAATGAAGTTTTCAATCTCAAGAGAAACACTACTTCAACCCCTTCAATCCATCAGTGGAGCTGTTGAAAAGAGACAGACTCTTCCAATTCTCTCTCATCTATTTCTTGATGTTTCAGAGCTGGGTGAATTGATGTTGATTGGTACCGATCTTGAGGTGGAGATCAAGATGGTTTTACCGTTGGAGAACAGTTCTGATGTTGGTAAAACCACCCTTCCCGCACGCAAGTTCTTTGACCTTGCCAAAGCACTCCCAGATCAATCCAAGATCAAGGTTGAGGTTAGTAATCATCGAGCCATTGTCCGTTCTGGCAAGAGTCGCTTTACCCTCTCTACCCTGCCAGCAGACGAATTTCCTCGAGTTGATGGCATTGGTGAAGAAGTTGCCATTGATGAGATCAGCTGCTCTGTGCTGAAGCGATTATTGCAGAAAACCCAGTTCTCCATGGCGTTACAGGATGTTCGTTACTATATCAACGGGCTATTGCTGGAGTTGGAAGGCAATGAACTGAGACTGGTGGCTACCGATGGACATCGTCTCGCCTTCTCTCGCCGCACGCTGGATCAGGATTATGGTGAAAAGCGACAGGTCATCATTCCAAGAAAGGCAATCCAAGAGCTGATGCGGCTGCTTGATGATAGTGATGAGATTGTCCATCTGAGGATTGGCTCCAACCATCTGCAGGTTGTACTTGGTGCATTGACTATGACAACAAAGTTGATTGATGGCCGTTACCCTGACTATGATCGGGTAATTCCACGAGCTGGTGAACGTACATTGGTTGCGAACAAAGAGGCGTTCCGCAGTGCGGTCAGTCGAGTCTCAATTCTCTCCAATGAGAAGTATCGTGGAATTCGTATGGCGATGAGTGAATCTTCAGTTGCGATCCATGCCAATAACCCGGAGCAGGAGGAGGCTGAGGAAGAGCTCTCAGTACAGTACAACGGCTCTTCAATGGAGATTGGTTTTAACTCTGCCTACATGATGGATGCTCTTTCGGTTGTGGATGAAGATGAGGTCACCATCTGTTTTATTGACGAGAATAGCAGTAGTTTGATTCATACTGAAAATGATCATGAGGAGTATAAGTTTGTGATCATGCCGATGCGACTTTAGTATAACTAATTGATTTTAAATAATATTTTAAGTGTCAATTGAATCTCTGCGTGTTCAGAATTGTCGCATTCTTTCTCATTTAGAGATTGCACCCTCCCCTACTTTCAATCTGATTGTCGGCCCGAATGGGAGTGGAAAAAGTAGTTTATTAGAGGCGATAGCCCTTCTTGGATCAGGTCGTTCATTCCGTACCAACACCGCTACAGCGGTTGTTCAGGAAGGTGCTGCTTCACTCATTGTCTCTGCCGATGTTTCCCTCTCGAACAACCGCCACTTCTCTATTGGAATGGAGCGTGGGAAAGAGAGACAACGTCTTCTCATCAACCGTTCCCCGGTTCAAAAACTTTCCGAAGTTGCTGAGCTTCTTCCACTACAGATCATTACGCCGGAATCCATTGACCTGGTAATGGGACCTCCACGCAATCGCCGATCTTTTCTAGATTGGGGATTGTTCCACGTGGAACCTCAATTCCTCTCTTTAACAAAAAACTACCGGAAGGTTTTGCGTCAGAGAAACGCACTACTGAAAAAAGGCTCATCAGATGATCAGCTAGAGTATTGGAATCGTGAATTAATCTGTTTTGGTGAGGCAATCAGTGCTGCGCGCGCGCAATATGTTGATGAATTAATCGATCATTACCAGAATAAAAGTCCTTTTAGCGTGGCGTCGCTCTCTAGTCTTCAGATTAATTTTGAGTATCGAAAAGGATGGAAAGGTGGAGTCACCTTAGAAGAGGCGCTCAAAAAGAGCGCTCATCGAGAGAAGATGGTTGGGCATACTGTGGCTGGTCCACAAGAGGCCGATCTCTTGATTCGGGCAGGTTCAGAGAAAGCGAAACAGGTTTTGTCCCGTGGTCAGGCAAAGTTACTCTCTATCGCACTGTATCTGTCTCAAATTTCTCATCTTGATGAGAAAACCGGAAAAAGGGGAGTGGTCCTGGTTGATGATCTTTTCTCAGAGCTGGATCGTGATCATAGTCTGCTGGTATTGGATCACCTGATCGAAAGTCGTCATCAGACCTTCGTCACAGCGGTTGATGACCACTGGGTTGAGCAACACGCGGTTGCAAGGTTCCACGTGGAACATGGCACCATACAAAAGCGTAGCGATTCCTGAATAAGCTGTAGAAAAGGGGTGAATAGCCCCTGTTTTGACTCATTGATTGGGGATTAAGCTGCTGAATATGTTATTATTAGAGGATCATTTGTTGCTCACTGGGGAAAGTTTTCTATCCCGGTCTGAGCGGCACCGACCCCATTTGTTTTAACAGGAAGTGGTATGAGTAACGAAAACCAATATGACGCCTCAAATATTCGGGTTCTGAAAGGGCTGGATGCCGTTCGAAAAAGACCTGGAATGTACATTGGTGATACTGATGATGGGACAGGGTTGCACCATATGGTTTTCGAGGTGGTCGATAATGCGATTGATGAGGCATTAGCGGGACACTGTAGTCGCATCTTGGTAACGATTCATACGGACAACTCCATCACGGTCAGTGATGATGGTCGTGGAATTCCAGTGGATATTCATCCGGAAGAGAATCGTTCTGCTGCAGAAGTGATCATGACGGTGCTTCATGCAGGCGGCAAGTTTGATGATAACTCCTACAAGGTCTCCGGCGGTCTGCATGGTGTGGGCGTTTCAGTTGTGAATGCACTCTCTGAGGATCTGCAGTTGACCATCTACCGAAATGGGCAGGCGCATAAGCAGAGCTATACTTTGGGAGAGCCTAATGCGCCCCTGAAAGCGGTGGGGGAGACGGATCAGTCTGGTACGGAGGTCCGTTTCAAGCCAAGCAGAGAGATCTTTGCGACCACAGAATTTCACTATGACATTCTTGCCAAGCGGCTGCGTGAGCTCTCTTTCCTCAACTCTGGGGTTCATATTGAGCTGCAGGATGAACGAGGAGAGGGGGAGCGTCACGATATTTTCAAATACGAAGGAGGGATCAGCGCCTTTGTTGAGCACCTCAACCGCAAGAAGACTCCAATCCATGAGAAGGTGATCTATTACCGATTGGATAAAGAGGGGGTCGGGGTCGAGGCGGCGCTGCAGTGGAACGACTCCTATCAGGAAAATATTTTCTGCTTCACTAATAATATCCCTCAGAAAGATGGGGGTACTCATCTCGCGGGATTCCGTGGTGCATTGACTCGCTCGATCAATCGCTATATTGATCAGGAGGGGATTGGAAAGAAGTCGAAGGTCTCTCTGACCGGTGATGATAGTCGAGAAGGGCTCACAGCAGTCATCTCGGTCAAAGTGCCTGATCCGAAATTTTCCTCGCAGACAAAAGATAAACTGGTCTCTTCCGAGGTGCAAAGTATTGTAGAATCAGTAAGTTATGAAGTTATATCTGACTTTTTGATTGAAAACCCCAATGAATCAAAGACCATCACCGGAAAGATTATTGATGCAGCGCGGGCTCGCGATGCAGCGCGTAAGGCACGAGAGCTGACTCGCCGCAAAGGGGTGCTCGATGTGGCTGGTCTTCCAGGAAAGCTGGCGGACTGTCAGGAGCGCGATCCAGCACTCTCTGAGCTCTACCTGGTGGAGGGTGACTCGGCAGGGGGTTCTGCCAAACAGGGGCGTGATCGCAAAACCCAGGCAATTCTGCCGTTGAAGGGAAAGATCCTCAATGTGGAGAAGGCTCGTTTCGATAAGATGCTCTCATCGGCTGAGGTGGGCACCCTGATCACTGCGCTGGGCTGTGGGATTGGTAAGGAGGATTATGATCCCGACAAGCTGCGCTACCACAGAATCATCATCATGACGGATGCGGATGTGGATGGAGCTCATATCCGCACGCTGTTACTGACTTTCTTCTATCGGCAGATGACGGAGTTGGTGGAGCGAGGTCATGTCTATATTGCCCAGCCACCGCTCTACAAGGTGAAGAAGGGGAAGCAAGAGCGCTACGTCAAAGATGATGCAGCGTTGGAAGATTATCTGTTGCAGAGTGCGATCGATGGGGCACAACTGTTCCTCTCTGACAGTGTCCCACCAATTACAGGTGGTGCACTGGAGACTTTGGCGAAACAGTATCTGCAGGTCGAGAGCAGTATCGATCGGCTCTCCAATCGTTATCAGCGTGACCTGCTGCAGGCGCTGCTACAGGCACCACCGCTAGACCTGCCCAATGTGGATGATGCAACGGCTGCTGAATGGCTGGAGGCGCTGTTGCCGGTCATCAATGAGGGGCGTAAGCCAGAGGAGCAGATTACTGGATCGGCAGGGGCAGAGCCCGGTTATGGCCGTGCGATTACCTTCCAGGTCCGGACTCACGGCATGATCGAGCCCAACCATTTCACGGAGGAGTTTTTCCGCTCCGCCGAGTATGGTGCCATGATGCAGCTGAGAGAGAGCCTCAATGGACTGATTGAGGTGGGGGCCGAGATTCGCCGAGGAGAGAAGCATCATCCTGTGAGTGATTTCTCCGAGGTGGTTGAGTGGCTCATGAGAGAGGCGAAGCGGGGACAACAGATTCAGCGCTACAAAGGGTTGGGTGAGATGAATCCAGAGCAGCTTTGGGATACCACCATGAATCCAGAGACCCGTCGTATGTTACAGGTCAGTATTGAGGATGCCATTGGAGCCGATGAGATCTTCACCACCTTGATGGGAGAGTTGGTCGAGCCGCGCCGGGAGTTTATCGAGGAGAATGCGCTGTTGGTCTCCAACCTCGATGTTTAATTGGCTTAGCGCTCTATTTTTTCCGAAATTCTATGAATCACCCGTAGGGTGGTCTCCAGCTCCTCCTCACTGAAAGAGGTCGCGAGCGCTTCCGCCCAGGGGGTCTGTATCTGTTGAAGCTGTTGGTACAGAGAGGCGCTATCGGGGGTGGTCTCGACCAGCTTGGCGCGTTGATGGTGGGGGTTCTCCGTCAGCTGAAGTAGCTCCTCTTTCACCATTGAATCCACCAATCGCTGAATGGCCTGACGACTCTGTCCGGTAATGCGTGCTATTTGAGAGACCGTTTTGGCGGGGTGTGAGTGGACCACAGAAGCGAGTAATTTCCAGCGGGCATGGGTCATTCCTAATGGCTTTGAGAGGCGGTCTCCTTCACGCCCCAGAGCGCCGCTGAGGCGGAAGATTGCCACATTCACCTGCGAAAAGAGCTTGCCAAGTTTTGTCGGTTTCACCAATCAATAGTGGCAGATATGACATCGTACTGTCAATAAGTTTGATTATGACAATATAGTGTCATATATAAAAAATCAAATAGATTCAATCTCTTTCATCTGTCCATTGATCCACGTCTCCGCTTGTGCGTTGATTTTACTACTGGAGAGGGAAGGGTCATGGATGGGTGCACCGATTCTCACCTCGATGGTTCCCGGTTTTTTCAGGAAGCCACGACGGGGCCAGAAGCTGCCAGCATTATGGGCAACCGGGATCACTGGATAGCCCGATTTCTTCGCCAGAGAGGCGCCGCCAGCTGCAAATTTTTTCTGCTCTCCGGGGGCAAGGCGGGTCCCTTCGGGGAAGATGACGACCCAGATTTTTTGTTGTAGTCGATTGGTGCCTTGTGCCACCACCTGCTGCAGCGCCTTGCGCCCAGCACCGCGATCAATGGCGATGGGTTTTAGTAACGCCAGCCCCCAGCCAAAAATGGGAACCCAGAGCAGGCTCTGCTTCAACACCCAGACCTGTGGTGGGAAGATACGCTGGAAGGCCATTGTCTCCCATGCGGATTGATGTTTAGAGAAGAGAATGGCGCTCTCGATCCCTTCCAGGTGCTCTATACCACTGACTCTGTAGTCGAGTTTACAGGTGATTTTTAGCCACCAGATCACAAAGATCGCCCACTGGCTAATAACTCGGTAACGAATGGAGAAGGGGAGGGGTGCAGTGAGCAGTCCGCAGAGGGTGATGATCGGTGCGCTGATGAGCATCCCGACAAAGAAGAGTAGAGAGCGCAGCAGGGTCATGAATCCTGTTCAAGCGTTCCACTGAGCAGGGCATCGACAAAACTGTAGAGATCATCGAATTGTTGTACCCCTTCAAGTCCTTCGCCTTTCTCCAAGGTTCGTACCCCTTTACCGGTCTTGACCAGGATGGGAATGGCCCCTACGCCACGAGCCGCTTCAAAATCACGCAGTGAGTCACCAACCGCGTAGACGCCTTCCAATTTTTTACCGAGACGCTGTTCAATATCAATAAAGAGGCCAGGCTGAGGTTTGCGGCACTTACACTGCTCCTCGGGAATATGAGGGCAGAAAAAGATGGCCTCAACAGAGGCCCCTGCCTCCTGTAGTTGTAGGCACATCTTCTCGTGAATGTGGGAGAGGGTATCGATATCAAACAGCCCACGACCGACACCAGACTGGTTGGTGGCGACGAGCACGCGGTAACCTGCGTGATTGAGACGGGCAATGGCCTGAATGCTGCCGGGAATTGCCTGCCATTCGTCGGGGGACTTGATGTAGTCATCAGAGTCCTCATTAATGACCCCATCCCGGTCGAGTACAATCAGATCCATGGTCAGGCCTCCTCTGTAACGCCTCGGAATTCGGAGACCCGAATCCGCCCGTCGACCATGCGTGATGAGCGTTGGTCGATCTTCTCCATCTTTTTCCAGAAGGCCTGGTTGAGATCAAACTCACCCGCAATGGCCGTTCCCATCAACAGAATGAAGAGATCGGCACACTCCTCGGCCAGTGCCTCCTTCGACTTTCCTTTGGTGACACAGGCGGAGATCTCTCCAAGCTCTTCGGTCATCAATGCCATACGATAGGTCATCTCCTCGCCACCGTTCTCACTAAAATTGTGTTTGTCGTGAAAGGCCTGAACAGTGGCCAACATGCTCTGGTAGGAGTCGTGATTCATCGTCGCTTAGGCGGTATGTAGCAGAGAGATGTCGGCAATACGCAGGAACTGGCTCCGTAGCTGAGAGAGCAGTGCCAGTCGATTATGACGCACAGCCTCATTGTCGCTCATCACCATCACCGCTTCGAAGAAGGTATCGACCGGTTCGCGCAGGGTAGAGAGTACCTCTAGGGCCTGATCGTATTGGTCATTGCTCAGCGCATCGTCGAGCTGTTGTCGAATCTGCTCCAGTTCTCTGGCCAGAGTCTTCTCGGCCTCCTCTTCAAACAGGGCCGTGTCCACCTGCTGAGGAATGGTCTCGTCACTCCTCTTCAGCAGGTTGTGAATCCGTTTGTTGGCCGCACTGAGGCTGGCGGCCTCATCACGGTTGATGAAACCACTAACGGCTGTAATGCGGTGGTTGAAGTCGAGGGGTTGGGTGGGACGGCAGGAGAGAACGGCATCGAAGGTCGTCGCAGTGACACCACGCTCCTGATAGTAGCTGCGCAAGCGCTCCAGTACGAAGTCGAACACTTTGGCGGTTGTATCAGCGGCAATCTTATCGCCATATCCCGCTGCGGCAGCCTCAATCAGTGTCAGCAGATCAAGCGCGCGCTGGTTTTCGATCATGATGCGGAGCAACCCCAGTGCGGCACGGCGCAGTGCAAAGGGATCCTTGTCCCCAGTCGGAATCATCCCGATCCCGAAGATGCCCACCAGTGAATCCAGTCGTTCCGCCAATGCAACGGCTTCCCCTGTGGATGAGGCAGGAAGCTGATCACCCGAGAAGCGGGGCATATACTGCTCATCCAGCGCACCTGATACCTCTGCAGGCTCATTGCCGTGCTCGGCATAGTAGCGTCCCATGGTTCCCTGAAGATCAGGGAACTCTTTCACCATGTTGGTGAGCAGATCACACTTTGCCAGCATTGCGGCTCGACGGGCGTGTTCTGGATGGGACCCAAGCTGGTCAGCAATAGTGGCAGCGAGTGTCGCAACCCGTTCCGATTTGTCCAACAAGGATCCCAACTTATCTTGATAGACGACCTTCTTGAGTCCTTTCTGGTGAGCCTCCAGAGGCTTCTTCAGATCCTGTTCCCAGAAGAAAGCGGCGTCAGAGAGGCGAGGGCGGATAACGCGCTCGTTACCATGCTGCACTTTTGAGGGATCAGAGCTCTCGATATTACTGATGGTGATGAAGTGGGCCATCAGCTGGCCATTGTCATCTACCACCGGGAAATACTTCTGATGCTCCTGCATGGAGGAGATCAGCGCCTCTTGAGGTACCTCGAGAAAGTGTGTGTCAAAGCCGCCGCTGATCGCAACAGGCCACTCCACCAGCGCGGTCACCTCATCCAGTAGATTGGGGTCAATGACTGCATTGCCACCAAGCTGGTCGGCAACACTTTTTACCTGTTGTTCAATTTCCGCCTTACGGCTGGAGAAATCGGCCATCACCATGCCCTCGGCCTTGAGCTGGTTGGCATAGTTCATTGGATTGGTGATGGTGATCAGGTCGGGGTGGTGGAAACGGTGTCCTCGGCTCTGGTTTCCGCTCTCAATATTGTAGAGCAGGGCAGGAACCACGGCATCCCCAAGCATTGCAATGATCCAGTGAACCGGGCGCAGGAATTCGACCTCTGAGGCCCCCCAGCGCATGCGCTTGGGGATCGGCAGACGGTCGAGTGAATTTTGTAAAATCTTTGGTAGGAGTTCTATTGCAGGAAGTCCCTGTTGCTTGATGGTGACGCCCATCCAGACCCCCTTGGGGGTATCAATTCGCTCTAGTTCCTCAACGGCAACTCCACATGATTTTGCAAATCCCTGCAGTGCTTTAGTCGGGTTTCCATCGGCATCAAAAGCGGCCTTTTCGGCAGGGCCTTTGCGCAGATTTTCGCGGTCCGCCTGTTGAGTCTGTAGTCCCTCAATCTGTACGGCAAGGCGACGCGGCGCAGCGTAGAGCGTGATCTCCCCATGTTTCAGTGCCGCCTGCTCCAGTCCCAGCCCAATCTCACGGCCCAGTGCCTGACTCAGTTTGGCCAGTGATTTGGGTGGCAGTTCTTCGGTACCGAGTTCGAAAAGAAAGTCTTTCGCTGTATGGTTCATCTCACTCATGAGGCATCTCCCAGCATCGGGAATCCAAGGCTCTCGCGACGCTCATAATAGGCCTGTGCCACAGCGCGTGAGAGGGTACGGATGCGACCGATAAAGCGGGCGCGCTCGGTGACAGAAATGGCGTTGCGAGCATCCAGCAGATTGAAGAGGTGAGAGGATTTCAACATCATCTCGTAGGCGGGTAGTGGCAGCCCAGCCTCAATCAATTTCTTGCTCTCCGCCTCGCAGCTATCGAACTGGTGGAACAGCCCCTCTACATTGGCGTGCTCGAAATTGTAGGTCGACATCTCCACCTCGTTCTGGTGGAAGACATCTCCGTAGGTGACCTTGCCTAGCGGGCCATCGGTCCAGATGAGGTCGAAAACACTCTCGACCCCCTGTAGGTACATCGCGATACGCTCCAGTCCGTAGGTGATCTCACCAGTGACAGGGCGACAGTCGAGACCGCCCACCTGTTGGAAGTAGGTGAACTGTGTCACCTCCATACCGTTGAGCCACACCTCCCAGCCCAGCCCCCAGGCACCAAGCGTTGGAGATTCCCAGTTATCTTCTACAAAACGGATATCGTGGGTCAGTGGATCAATGCCCAACATCTTCAAAGAGTCGAGATAGAGCTGCTGGATCTCCAGCGGAGAGGGCTTGATCACCACCTGAAACTGGTAATAGTGCTGCAGGCGGTTGGGGTTTTCGCCATAGCGCCCATCCGTGGGGCGGCGTGAAGGCT
Organism: uncultured Piscirickettsiaceae bacterium; assembly: GCA_964551545.1. Classification (GTDB taxonomy): domain Bacteria; phylum Pseudomonadota; class Gammaproteobacteria; genus Thiopontia. Next base: position 77,466 of record CAZKCT010000002.1, read on the forward strand.
GTACATAGGCGGAGCTCCAAGGCTCTGGCCCAATCGCACGTAAAAAAGTGGCGGGATGGAAGGTTCCGGCCCCCACCTCCATATCATAAGGCTGATTGAGGATGCACCCCTGATCGGCCCAGTAGTTCTGGAGCGCAAGAATCAGCCCCTGAAAGGTGGATGGATCGTAATTACTCATTTGTGACTCATGGAAAATCTGAAATGTCGATTCCGAAAAAGGGGGAGAGTATAGCGTGAAAGCGGGTTGTGAAGAACCGCCGGGGAGAAAGTGATCTTGGTCAGTTGTCAGTTCCAGATGGCTTTTCCTCGACAAAAGTCTCGGCTACTATCGAGAACCAGTTTATCAACCGAGGAGCTCGTTATGCAGTCCAACAGTTTTGATCATCCACTTCCCGATGCCGAAGGGCAATTTGGAGAGTACGGCGGCAGTTATATTCCCCCGCAGCTGCAGACGATTATTGATGAGATCACAGCGGCCTATCACGAGATCAAGCAAGAGCCCTCTTTTCTGCAGGAGCTGATGCGGCTCTATCAGCACTATGTTGGGCGTCCCAGCCCGATTTTTTATGCGGAACGCCTCTCGGCCAAATATGGTGCAGAGATCTATCTGAAGCGTGAAGACCTGAATCACACCGGGGCCCACAAGATTAACCACTGTCTTGGGGAGGCGCTGCTGGCAAAGAAGATGGGCAAGACCAAGCTGATTGCAGAGACAGGGGCTGGGCAGCATGGCGTTGCGCTGGCCACCGCTGCGGCACTGGTGGGGTTGGAGTGTGACATCTATATGGGCGAGGTCGATATCGCCAAAGAGCACCCCAACGTGGTGCGGATGTATATCCTGGGTGCACGGGTGATTCCCGCTACCCATGGTCGAAAAACCCTGAAGGAGGCGGTTGATGCCGCTTTTGAGGCCTATCTGCAAGACCCAGTGAATCAGTTTTACGCCATTGGTTCGGTGGTTGGTCCACACCCCTTTCCAATGATGGTGCGAGACTTCCAGTCGATTGTTGGCAATGAGGCTCGAGAGCAGTTCCAGCAGATGACGGGGAAATTGCCGGATCACCTGGTTGCCTGTGTTGGGGGCGGCTCCAATGCGATGGGGCTGTTCAGTGCGTTCCTTGAGGATGAGTCCGTTTCAATGCATGGCGTAGAACCCTCCGGGCACGGTCTGGAGGAGGATGGCGAGCACGCTGCCACCATTACCAAGGGTGCCCCCGGTGTTATGCATGGCTTCAAGTCCTACATGCTGCAGGATGAGGAAGGTCAGCCGATGGAGGTCTACTCTGTGGCCAGTGGACTTGATTACCCTTCGGTAGGGCCTCAACACAGCTACCTAAAGGATATCGGTCGGGTCAACTACCATACCATCGGTGACACCGAGGCCATTGAGACCTTCTTTGAGCTCTCTCGTTTGGAGGGAATTATTCCAGCCATTGAGTCCTCCCATGCTGTTGCTCACGCTGTGCGGATGGCGAAAGAGGGTGAAAAAGGAACCATTCTGATCAACCTGTCGGGCCGCGGTGACAAGGATATCGATTTTGTCGCAGAGCACTGGGGGAAGGATTACGGCCTCCCAGACAAGATCTAGCAGAGAGGATCACACAAAGCGCGGGACCATCTAGACCATGTTTGTTGGTCTAGATGGTCCCACTGTCTCTAGTGAGACTATTGATCAGAGAGATCCAGCCCCATCTCTTTTGCCCGTTTGCGCCAGAGCGAGCGGGCGAGCTGCTGCATATCAACGGTGCGATCGCTCTCGTCAACAATCTCCAGACCGAGGAGGGTCTCCAGCAGGTCCTCCAGTGTGAGAACTCCAGCGACAGTACCGTACTCATCCACCACTAGCATCATGTGGGTACGTAGTCGCAGGAATTGATCAAAGGCCTCTGAGAGAGGCGTGGACTCTGCGACCACCATGATGTCACGACGGTAGTTGCTGAGTGGATTGTCGCCGTTGCCCCGGGCTTGTGCCAGCAGGATGTCGCTGCGAAAGACAAAGCCGGTAATCTCGTCGGGATCTTCGTGGTAGATCGGAATGCGAGAGAAGGGGGTATGGTCATATTTGTGAAAAAACGCCTCGACTCGAATTTGATCCGATAGCGTAAAAAGTACGGGCCGTGGCGTCATCGCATCACTGACCTGAGTGTCATGGAGCCTCAGTAGGTTATTGAGGATAGTTGACTCCTGTTGAGAGAGCTGCCCCTCCTGCTCGCTTAGTTCAGAGATGGCCTGGAATTCACTGCGGCTGAGGCCATCTTTTGATTTTTTCTTCGCGATTCGGGCGGTCAATTTTTCTGACAACAGCACAAATGGATAGAGTAGCCAGACCAGTACCCGCAGGCTGAATGCGGTTGCTGGTGCCAGCTCTCGCCAGTAGTAAGCGCCGAGTGTTTTGGGAATGATTTCGGAGAAGATGAGGATCAACAGAGTGAGGACGGCAGAGATCACGCCAACCCAGGCACTGCCAAAGACGGCGGCTGCCTGTGCGCCAGCTCCGGCAGCCCCCACGGTGTGGGCAATGGTGTTGAGTGTAAGGATGGCAGCGAGGGGTTGGTTGATCTGTTGCTTGAGTTTGCGCAGTGGTGCAGCAGCGGGCTTCTTCTCTTTCTCCATCAGCGCAATATGGGCGGAGGTGATGCTGAGAATCACTGCCTCGGCAATGGAGCAGAGGAAGGAGAAGAGCAGGGCGATCAGAATGTAGATGATCAGTAGCGTCATGATGCTGCTGTTCGCACCCAGTGGAAGTAGTTGAACTGTTGCGCCTTGTTGGCGGGGGTCTGGTGGTTCTCTGAAGCCTCTCCGATGAGCTCGAATCCACCATCGAGTACTTTGGCCATCTTCTCTGCGCTGTACTGCACAATTTCCAGATCGCTGCAGCGTGTGGGCCCACCGATGGCAAAGGCGGCGATGATTAGGTGACTACCGACAGGGAGTGCCTGCTTTAATATTTTCACATAGCATTGTTGGTCGGCTGGATCCGTCAGAAAGTGAAAGACGGCACGATCATGCCAGAGAGAGTAAGGGTGCGGCGGCTCAAACTGGGTAATGTCTGACTCGATCCACTCGACAGAGTGCGCCTTCTGCCCCAGCCGTTGTTGGGTGTATTTCAGTGCGGTGATGGAGAGATCAAGTACAGAGAGGTGGCTGTAGCCCTTGTCAATCAGGCGATCAACCAGTACCGAGGCACCGCCCCCGATATCGATCATGGGGGCGTCCAGTGCAATGTTGCTACGCTCAATGAGCTGTAGGGAAAGTGTTGGCTCCTTCTGATACCAGCTGACCTCGAGAGGGGACTTGTTCTGGTATACCTTTTCCCAGTGAGATTTTTTATCTGACATTGTGACGGTTCACCCATCGTTTAATAATCATCTGCAAAGTGTAGCACTCTGTAATGAGTTGGATAGGGCAGGGGAATCAAACTCGGCTTAGGGAATGGTCAGTTTGTGATCCGGGTCAGCAACCTTCTTGGCCAGCACTGAAAGAATCATTTTATAGATGGTGTCATTGGTGGCTGGTTTGCGCAGGAAGGCGTTGACATAGGGGCGCGCCTGTTCCAGATCGGCCTCCTCTTCTGCGGTGATCATCAGAATGATGCGGTGTTGATGGACTGGATACTCCCGTACCTTTTTGGAGAAGGCGAGACCATCCATCACCGGCATGTTCCAGTCTGCAAGAATCAGATCGGGCTGACTGGTCATTGTGGCAAAGGCGATCAGCCCATTAGTCGCGGTGGTAATGTTCTCTCGGGCGATCCCCAAATCGAGGAGGATCAATCGATAGGCGTCGATATTGGTGGGCATATCGTCGACAATCAATACTTTCAGTTGAGCAAGCAGTGGTCGCAGCTTTTTCTGTAGTGCTGGATAGTCGATGGTGTTCTGGTTCATGCGGTTTTACTTTCAGCGTCGCAGTTGAGTGTGGGCAGAGAGAGAACAAAGGAGACTTGCTGCTCACCATTGCGGAGTTCGATGGTTCCACCGATGCGTTTCAGGATCTGTTGTACATCATAGAGCCCGACACCATTTCCATCGGCCTTGAGAGAGAAGCCTTGTTCAAAAATCTGTGTGGCGACATCGCTGGCAATGGGCTCTCCCCGGTTGCTGATGGTGATCTCTGCTCGCCCCTCCTGCCAGGTTGCCTGGATGCTAATCATGCACTCCTGCTGTAGCTTGGTAAGTTGTTCAAAACTCTCCGATGTGCCTTGTTCGATAAGCTGGCTGAAGTACTCATCAACCGCATCAGCGGCATTGTTGAGTAGATTGAGAAGCAGGGTTTGCCCATCAATCGGCGTGGTAGAGATACAACCCTGAAGCGCGTCATCAAGTTGGAGCTCAACAGGTTTCCCCTTGCCTCGGGAGGTGATGGAGAAGAGGGTGACCACCTCCTCGATTTTCTCTCGAATGGGAAGGCGCTCCTCCTGCACGGCACTCTTGCGAGCATTCTCCAATGCCAACTGGACCATCGTCTTGATCATCGAGATCTGACCCTGAACCATGCCCATTCGCTCTGGGTTGAGCAGTTCCGGGATCTCCTCTGGGTGATCCTGGTTCTCAGCGACCCGTTCCGCGATGCCTCCAAGATAGCTGATGGAGTTTTTCATGGTGTGTGCGGTGGAGCGGAAGAGATTGAAGAGTTGTCGTTGCTGGCGCAGTAGTGTCTCTTTCTGCTCCAGGGAGTGACTTATCTCCTCTTCATGGTCGGTAATATCGATGGCAAATTCGAGCATCTGCTGAATCTCACCCGACTCATCAACAATCGGGATGCCATGAACCTCAAAGAGGCGAGGGGCACCATCGTTGTCGTAGTGGGTATGGCGGACCATCGTTGGTTTTCCAGAGGAGAGAACGGTCTGTAGTGGACACTCACCATGGTCCTGATGGCAGGGGTGCTGTTGGTGGTGGAGCTGTTGATAGCAGGTGGTACCGAGGTCAGTGGTATCGACCGATCCGGTATTGAGAAGCACCTCATAGCTGCTGGTATCGATCACAGTTACTGGAATAGGCAATGCAGCAAAGAGCTGCTGTAACCAGGAGCGATAGAGAAAGTTATTGTTCGACTCCTGTTGCAGCTGTTGATCCCGATTCCAGTTGGCGCAGGCGTTGTAGGCCATATGTTCGATCTCTTCAGGAATGAAGGGTTTTCGCATGAAGAAGAGGCGATCATGCACTGCACGCCGAAAGGCACTGGGCTGATAGTCCGAGTAGGCTGAGGCAATGACAATATGGAGCTGTGGGTCGATCGCCCGTAGTCTGCGGGCGGTCTCTAATCCATCCATTCCAGGAGGCATGCGGACATCAACAAAGGCGACGGCAAAAGGGCGTCCTTGTTGTCGGGACTCTTCTGCCAGCTCCAGACTCTCTTGGCCCTGAGAGGCGACGGTTAGCTCAAAGTGGTGGTTGCCAATCGATGTTGAGGCGGTAGGGAACAGCTCCGGGTTTTCCAAAAAGATCTGTGGTGGAGCAGAGGGGGCAAGAATGGTCTCATAAAGGCTGAGGACTGCTGCATCATCATCAACGACCAGCACCCGATAATTGGCTAACATCTCTGGCTGTGCTGAGAATGTCGGTTTTGATGTGGCGGACAGGGAGGTTTCAGGGCGATTCATAGGTTTTGGTTTTTGCGTACTGCCTCCTCAGCGGCATTGAAAGGTGGATTCAGCCAATTGCCCCGATTGACTGGCTCTCACTGCCCTGGATCACTCTCGAAAAAATTTGTTCATGATCTTTCAGAGCGGAGATTATAGATAATTATGAGACTAAAATCAATAAATCAGTTGAATGCTAATGGTTGTTATTCAGTCGGCCAATTTGGGGTTAAAGGAGAGGGGATAGATAGATGGCAAGTGTGAGCAGTGGAAGCAGATAAAAATAGAGTCGCATCAGTCGACGCAGGAGAGGGTGGGCATTTTTCAGTCCCATAAAGTGGTCAATCACAATACGCCCTTTGATGGCGATGGTGATGGTGACAAAGAGTCCCAGCCCTAGCCCTGGGTCGGCAGACTCTCCGATCCAGCCCCCGCCCAGTGTGAGCGCAAGGAGGATGATCCAGAGCCAGTCAAGCTGGTGTTGTTGAATCCACTGTCTCATCGAAGTAGATAGACCAGAGGGAAGATGATTAGCCAGACCAGATCGGTGGCGTGCCAGTAAGAGGCAAACGACTCCAGCCCTTCATGTTGGTCAGCACGGTAGAAACCACTGTAGGTACGAAGTATCACCCAGAGCAGGCCGATGGCTCCCCAGAAGACATGCACCATATGGGTGAAGGTGAGGTAGTAGTAGACGGTAAAGAAGATCCCGCTGCGCCCGTGGATATCGTGAGCCATGTTCCACTGCAGCTCCCATGACTTGGTGATGGCGTAACCGATGATGGTGAGCAGCACCAGTGAAAGCCAGAATAGGGTCATCGAGCGTTGGTCGTTGCGGATCGTGCGGACCGCTTTGGCGACAAAGTAGCTGCCGGTGATCATCATCACCGTATTGATCATCCCGGCCATGGTGTTGAGCTGGTTGGGGCCGACCTCGAAAGCCTCGGGGTTGTAGAGACGGGCGACAAAATAGACGCCAAACAGTAGCCCGAACTCGGTCATCTCGGCCAGAATACCGGCCCAGATGCCGCGACTGCCGGGGGTCTGCACCTCAGGAAGAGTGGTGGCTGTGGTTGTCACAATCTTCCCACCATAGAGTGTTTGTACCAGAGGTGATGTGAGTTAAATCAACGTGGACGGAGCGTGATCTGGGTGATTTCGCCGGGGGCCAATACCCGAATCGGCGGCCCCCAGTAACCGGTGCCACGGCTGACAAAAATCTGTTGTGACGCAGTGTGATGATGCAGTCCAGCGATATAGGGCTGATCCATTTTTGCGATCAGGCCAAAAGGGAAGATCTGTCCGCCATGGGTGTGGCCGCTCAACATCAGATCACATCGTCGCCCCTCGAAATGGAGAATCGATTTGGGCTGATGAGAGAGCACGATGGTGGGTAGAGCATGGTTCAATCCATGGTAAGCCGCCTCGATGTTGAAAGGTTCTTCACCAAAACGTTCGCCCACCAGATCATTCACGCCCAATAGATTGAAGGGGCCGCTGCTGGTCTCGATCACCACATGTTGGTTGGTCAGTGGTTTCACATTAAGGCTGCGCAGCATCTCCAGTGCTGGGGTCACCCCGCGAAAGTACTCATGGTTGCCGGTGACAAAATAGGTGGGTGCAATGATCTCCCGCAATGGTTCCAGATCAGCAGCAATACGGGCTGCAGTACGGTCAAACAGGTCACCGGTAATCACCACCAGATCAGGCTGCAGTGCATTGACGCGTGCCACCACTGCCTCCATAAAGGGGCGTCGTATGGTGTGGCCAACATGAACATCGGATAGCTGCACAATGGTGAAACCATCCTGAGGAAAGTCTGGAACGGTAACTGTCACCGAGTTCAGTTGGGGTGGTTTGGCACCTTCGATAAAGCCACGGAACAGATAGGCGACGGCAGCCGTAAACATGGTGAGATCAAACAGAATCTTGATCGCTCTGCGGCGTTCTTGGTTGAAAGGCAGTTGTCGCGATGTGGTGATGGTGAGGTCGTAGAGTAGTGCCACCACAAACAACATAAAACTGATGCCGACAGCGGTGGTGGATAGACGATAGAGCAGCAGTGAATCAGGCAGCAGTCCGGTGAGACGATCAGCCACGAACAGCAGCTCAGCCAGCATCAGCCCAGCTGTGAGTAGTGCTCCCAGCTGGTGGACTCTTTGAGTGAACTGACAAAAAAACCTTCGATAGCTGTAGAAATTCATCAGCGCCATGACGGTGATGAAAACGAAAATAAAGGTCAGTTGCTGCATGGTATCGAACTATTGGTGCTGGCGTGCCTCTGCTTGTGCTGCGGCTTGGTCCATCTGCTGTGCCAGATCATCAGGCAGCTGGTTGTTGGGCGCAACCACCATCAGAGCGCCAAATAGCGCAGTGTGTCACAGTTGTTGGATAGAAAAGAGGGGAAGCGGAGCGATTCCACACAATCTTCACAATCCATTTTGATAAAATCGCCCGCTCTATAACAAACCACTTCAGGTGTTGCATGTCCGAACAACGAAAAGCGGCGGTACTGGTCTCCGGAGGGCTCGACTCCATGTTGGCCGTACGCGTACTGCAGGAGCAGGGGATCCACGTCGAGGGGATCAACTTCTACACGGGCTTCTGTGTTGAGGGCCACACCCATGCTATTCGCAAGAAGGATCAGAAGAAGGACAAGCGCAATAACGCCCTCTGGGTGGCAGAGCAGCTGGGGATCAAACTTCACATCGTCGATATTGTTGAAGAGTACAAGGATGTGCTGATCAACCCCAAGCATGGCTACGGCGCCAATATGAACCCCTGTCTTGACTGCAAAATCTTCATGGTGAAAAAGGCGCTGGAGTGGATCAAGAAAAAGGGGTTCGACTTTATCGCCACAGGAGAGGTGGTAGGGCAGCGCCCAATGTCGCAGCGCAAGGATACCATGCCGGTAGTCTCTCATGAGTCGGGTGCCGAGGATCTGCTGTTGCGACCCCTCTGTGCCAAGAACCTTCCACCAACGTTGCCGGAGCGAGAGGGGTGGGTTGATCGTGAAACACTCTATGATTTCAGTGGCCGCACCCGCAAACCACAGATGGCACTGGCTGAACAGTTTGGCTTTGAGGATTACGCCACCCCGGCGGGGGGCTGCTGCTTCCTCACCGATGAGAGCTACTCGGTGAAGCTGGTCGATCTCTGGAAGGCGCGTGGGAGTCGTGATTATGAGATGGATGACATCATGCTGCTCAAGGTTGGTCGTCATCTCCGACCACGCGATCACTTCAAGATGATCATCTCTCGTGAAGAGGGGGAGAATAACTTCCTGCAGGGCTACAAAAACCGCTACATCACCATGCGCACCACCGACTATCCGGGGCCGCTGGTGATGATTGATGGAGACCCCAGTGAAGAGGATCTAGAGTTGGCAGCACGGATCATGGCCCGTTTTGGCAAAGGAAAAACCGCCGAAGAGGTCACGGCCGAGATCACCAAACCGAAGCAGGAGCCGTATGAGATCAAGGTGGCGCCGATGCCGCCCAGCCAGATCGAAAAGAGCTGGTATATCTAATGTCACTCTACTCTATCGATACCAAAGGGTTGCTCTGCCCGATGCCGGTGATCCGCGCACAGGACAAAGTGGAAGAGTTGCAGCCGGGAGATCAGTTGGAGGTGCTCTCCTCAGACCCCGGAGCACTCAACGACATTCCTGCCTGGTGCCGGATCAATGGTCATACTGTACTGGAGAAGAGCCAGGATGGGCGAGAGGTGCGGGTTTTGATTGAAGTGGGGGCTGATTCATAAATCCAGCGGACTTACCACACCGCGCCCACCGCGATTCAACACATGGGTATAGATCATCGTGGTGTTCAGATCCTTATGTCCAAGCAGCTCCTGTATTGTGCGGATATCATAACCAGACTGGAGAAGATGTGTCGCAAAAGAGTGGCGCAGAACATGAGGTGTGCAGGTTTTTACTATATTTGCCCGTTTTGCCGCAGAGCGAACGGCACGTTGCACGCTTGATTCATTAATATGGTGGCGCCGACGAACGCCAGATCTGGGATCTGTTGAAAAGGCCGGTGAAGGAAAAAGATATTGCCACCCCCATGCACGATCCGCATTGGGATATTTTGTTGCCAGCGCATTTGGTAAATAGACGCGACCAAAACCATCTTCCAGATCACGGTCATGGAGTTTACGTACCTTCTCCATCTGGCTTTTGATGGGTAGAATCAAATTCTCAGGCAATACTGTAATACGATCCTTACCGCCTTTCCCATCTCGCACTACAACTTCACGTCGATCAAATTCGATATCCTTAACTCTTAGCCGTAACCCCTCCAGCAGGCGCATTCCAGTTCCATACAGTAAACTGGTAATCAGCCACATCGTACCTGAAAGCTCTCCTAATAAGTGCCTTGCCTCATGTTGAGTTAAGACAACAGGCAATCTTTTTGGGGTTTTTGCCATCACAATATCTTTCAGCCAAGGTAAATTCACCTCAAGCACCTCGCGATAAAGAAATAGCAGTGCAGATTTAGCCTGATTTTGTGTGGATGCAGATACATTACGCTCAACGGCCAACCAGATTAAAAACTGCTCAACCTCTTTTTTACCCATATCTTTCGGGTGGCGTTTTCCATGAAATAGAATATAGCGGCGAGCCCAGTCTACATAGGCACTTTCGGTACGCATACTGTAGTGCTTGAGTCGAATGCGATCACGCATTTGATCGAGCAATTTTGGTTTTTGAGCCGAAGTGAGGTGATCATCCATACCGAAAAATTTAGGTCGCCTAAGTAGATTTTGTTTCTTGTAACATTTTGTTATATTTGATATTTACTATCATACCATCTTGACTTGGCAGGAATCAATGT
>CAZKCT010000003.1:0-3711 GCA_964551545.1 uncultured Piscirickettsiaceae bacterium
TTATGGAGGAAGTGCCCATTTTAGTTTCTCTCCATCCAGAGAGGTGATTGCAGAGTATGCGGAGCTATTAAATGATGACAAGCTTCGTAGGCTGGGTAGTAATGATCTTTTTTGGGATCGAGTTGTAGAGGTTATCCCATCAGGCGAAGAGGAGGTTTTTGATCTGACGGTTCCTGGCCCATCCTCATGGTTAGCCGATGGGATGGTGAGTCATAATTCTGGAGCCATTGAGCAAGACGCAGATATCATTGTCTTTATCTACCGAGATGAGGTCTATAACGAAGAGAGCCCTGACCGTGGTATCGCAGAGATCATTCTTGGTAAGCAGCGTCACGGATCAATCGGGACCGTCAAGGTTGCCTTCCAGGGAGAGTTCACCCGCTTTGATAATCTGGCGCCGACCTATATGGCACCACCGCCGGGCAATTACGACTAAGTCATCCCCATGAGCCGGCTGGTCACCGCAACCATTCATCTGCAGGCGCTGCAACATAACCTGCAGAAGGCCCGTTCACAGCTTTCCGATTCAACCCAGCTGGTTGCCGTCATCAAGGCCGCGGGGTATGGGCATGGATTGTTGAACGCTGCCCATGCACTACACCAGGCAGACCGCTATGCAGTCGGCTGCCTCGATGAGGCGTTGCAGCTTAGAAAGCACCATATTGAGAAACCCATTCTTCTGCTTGAAGGATTTGAGGGCGTTGAAGAGCTTCATGCGATCTCCGACCTGCGGCTAGAAACGGTACTTCACTCCGAAGAGCAGTGGAAACTACTGAATGTGATTTCGCTGAAGAGACCGGTCACGCTCTGGTTAAAGATCGACAGCGGCATGCACCGTCTTGGATTCTCTCCTCAGCGTGCAGAGGCACTACTTCCACAGATTGAGGCGCATCCTGCGGTGGAGCGTGTCGTTTTGATGTCACATCTCGCCAATGCTGATCAGCCCGATGACCCCATGAACCAGGTACAGGTCGATCAATTCTCCGCTTGCTGTCCAGACCATGCACTGGAACGTAGCCTTTGTAACTCTGCAGCACTCTCTGCTAATCCAGAGGCTCACGGTCAGTTTGTACGCCCAGGAATCATGCTCTACGGCTGCTCCCCGTTCGCAGTGCGTACAGCAGCCTCTCTTGGACTACAGCCAGCAATGACGCTACAAGCCCCGCTGATTGCCATCAAACAGATTCCATCAGGAGAGAGCGTGGGCTATGGCTCAACCTGGCGTGCGGAGCGCGAGACTCGCCTCGGCGTGGTGGCCATTGGCTATGGTCATGGCTATCCTCGCGCACTGCCCAACGGTACGCCCGTGCTCATTCGTGGTGAGCGAGTACCACTGGTGGGACGAGTGTCGATGGATATGATCACGATTGACCTGACAGACCTAGAGCAAGAGTCCGTCGTTGGAGATCAGATCACTCTCTGGGGAGAGCACCTTCCAGTGGATGAGATTGCCCAACAAGCAGGAACGATCCCATACGAGTTACTCTGCCAGCTCACATCAAGAGTGGCCCGAGTCGCAGAGTAGAAGAGAGCAACGTGGCAAAGAGCAAAATTGAATACGTCTGTACTGAATGCGGAGAGGTCTCTCCCAAATGGTCGGGACAATGTGCCGCATGCAAAAGATGGAACTGCCTGACAGAGATGATTGCCGCACCAGTAGCTAAAAGTGGCGGCGGCCGTTTTGCAGGCTACTCTGGGGAGTCTGCTCAGGTGATCAACCTCAGTGAGATTGATGCCACCCAGGAGGTGCAGTCCTCAACCGGGATTGGGGAGATGGATCGAGTCCTGGGTGGGGGATTGGTACAGGGCTCTGTGGTGCTGATCGGAGGGGATCCCGGAATCGGAAAGTCGACCCTGCTTCTCCAGGTCATGGCCAAGCTGTCGAATGAGCTACCCGTCCTCTATGTGAGTGGTGAGGAGTCTGCTCGACAGATCTCGCTGCGTGCACACCGATTGGAGGTGGACGTCTCTCAGCTTAATTTATTGACTGAGACCCAGGCAGAACAGATCCTCTCCAGTGCACAGAAGATTGCCCCCAAAGTGTTGGTGGTAGACTCCATTCAGACCATCTATACAGAAGAGCTACAGTCTGCGCCGGGTTCGGTGGCCCAAGTGCGAGAGAGCACGGCACGACTGGTTCGCTATGCCAAACAGACCGGAACGGCCATCTTTCTGGTGGGGCATGTTACCAAGGAGGGAAACCTTGCGGGGCCGCGTGTGTTGGAGCACATGGTTGATACGGTGCTCTACTTTGAGGGAGAGAGTGGCAGCCGCTATCGAGTGATTCGTTCCATCAAAAACCGCTTTGGAGCGGTCAATGAGCTGGGCGTTTTTGCGATGACGGAGTTAGGCCTCAAAGAGATTGCCAACCCCTCGGCCATCTTCCTCTCTCGTCATCCACAACCAGTGCCGGGCACCATCACCCTGGTGACTCGAGAGGGAACCCGCCCGCTATTGGTGGAACTACAGGCGCTGGTGGATGAGAGCCATCTTGCCAATCCACGTCGAGTCACCATTGGGCTTGAGCAGAATCGTCTCGCCATGTTACTTGCTGTGCTTCATCGCCACGGCGGTATTGCCAGCTATGATCAAGATGTCTTTGTTAATGTGGTTGGAGGCGTTCGGGTCTCAGAGCCAGCCGCTGACCTTGCCGTTATTCTATCGATCATATCCAGTCTGCAGAGCCGTCCGATTGCAGAGGGAACCATTGTGTTTGGTGAGATCGGATTGGTCGGTGAGGTACGCCCCATTCCCGGAGGAGAGGAGCGACTGCGAGAGGCAGTCAAGCATGGATTTACCCGTGCCATTATTCCCAAATCCAATCGGCCACGGAAGCCGATTGACGGGTTGGATATCATTGCAGTCGAGCGACTTTCTGAGGCGCTTGGCGAGATGAACTAGAGAGGGCTAGGGCGCTTTTCGTAACAGCGGAAAGATCACCACCCGCCGTACCAGACTTTCAGAGGCGCTAGTCACCTCAATGGGATAACCATTGATCATCATACTAGTACCGGGTTCTGGTATATCCTCCAGATGTTCCAGAATAAGTCCATTGAGTGTTTTGGGGCCACTTTGTGGAAGCTTCCACCCCATATTCTTCTCTAGCTCTCGCAGGTTGGCACCGCCATCCACAAGAAAAGAGCCATCGTCCTGTGGATGAACCTCTGGAATGGAGTCAGAAACATCTGTTGTGAATTCTCCAACGATCTCCTCCAATAGGTCTTCCAGTGTTACCAGTCCTTGAATGTCTCCATACTCATCAACAACCAACCCCATTCGCCTCTTCAGCCGCTGGAACTGCAGGAGTTGGGTATTGAGCGAGGTTCCCTCCGGGACAAAGATCGGAGCACGCAGCACCTTGATCAGTTCACTCTTACTCTCTTTCTCTGCTGTCTGAAGATAGAGAGCATCCCGCACATGAAGAATACCGAGCAGATGTTCAGTGCTGTTACTGAACACAGGAATTCGGGTGTGTTGCGTCAATGAGAGCTGCGCAACAATCTCCTCCCACTCTTCTTCAATATCAATGCCGATGATCTCATTACGCGGCACCATGATGTCTTCAACGGTCACCTCTTCAAGGTCCAGAATGCTGGTGAGCATTGCCTGATGTTTTTTGGGGATCAAGCCGCCAGCCTCCTTGACCACGGTCCGCAACTCCTCCCGAGAGAGGTGATCACTCTGTGCGGCACCGATATGTACGCCAAAGAT
>CAZKCT010000003.1:3811-77722 GCA_964551545.1 uncultured Piscirickettsiaceae bacterium
ACTCCTCCCGAGAGAGGTGATCACTCTGTGCGGCACCGATATGTACGCCAAAGATGCGTAGCACCCCATTGGTAATCCAGTTGATCAATCGCACCAGTGGGTAGAGCAGGCGTAGCAGCGGTGTTAGGAGAAATGCTGCAGGATAGGCAAGTCGTTCGGGAGAGAGGGCCGCAATGGTCTTTGGCGTCACCTCTGCAAAAATCAGAATAACAAAAGTAAGCACCCCCGTGGCAATCGCAATGCCTGCATTTCCGAAGAGACGCAGGCCAATCAGAGTTGCGATGGAGGAAGCGAGAATATTAACAAAGTTATTTCCCAGCAGAATTAGCCCAATCAGCCGCTCGGGCCGCTCTAACAGACGAGAGACGGCACGTGCGCCACGATGTCCAGCGCGAGCAAGATGGCGTAGACGATAGCGATTGATCGCCATCATGCTGGTCTCTGCCCCGGAAAAGAACCCAGAGATCAGAATCAGCAAGAAGAGGAGACCAGCCAGCGCCTCGGTTGGGATTTCGTTCAAAAGGGTTATCCGGCCGTAGGCAGACCGATCAGGACCTCAACCACGAAACGGCTACCAAAGTAGCCGAGGAACAGGACGAAAAAGCCTGCAAGTGTCCAGCGAACAGCGATTCGACCTCTCCATCCATGGCGGCTACGGCCCCACAGCAGAGCAGCAAATACCAGCCAGGAGATGATTGAGAGGATCGCGGTATGAGCACGCTGCTGGACCACAATATCCTCAACCAGAGGAACCGCACTAAAGAGGGCCAGTGTCAGCATTAACAACCCAGCACGAATCAACTGGAACATCAGGTGCTCGACCTCCACCATTGGAGGTAGTGCACGAATGAAACCACCAGGCTGTTTGTTGCGCAGATGACGTTCCTGAATAGCCAGCAGAATCGCTTGGAGTGCAGCAACACCGAGTAGGCTATAGGCCAGCATGGAGAGTAAAATGTGGGTATCGAGATCGGTGGAAGCGGTACGGTAGACGGCCTCTGGATTGGTGAGCTGTAACAGCACCATCATTGCAGCAACCGGAAAAATGACAACCCCCAGATTGCCTACAGGACGAGAAATCCAGGTCAACAACAGAACCAGCACCAGCAGCCACCCTGCAATCGAGAGTGCGTGGAAGAAGCCAAGATTGACCCACTGTTCCACCACCAGCACAAATAGCAGGTGAGTGTGGAATAGTAGTGCTCCCGCGCCAATCAGCTTCATTCCATTGCGGGGGTGGTCAAAGCAGGAGATGCCTTGTGTCAGCAGTCTTCCCAACCCAACTGCAGCAGCCAAGTAGAGCAAAATGGCAATCGACCCTGAAACGGTATAACTCATTTCAACCTCTCATTGATCATCAATATGAAAGATGATGTCATATCAGAGCAGATTCGTCAGCAGAATTGAGGCTATAATTTCAATCTTCATCCTCCAGTATTAAATGGCTCGAAATTACCATGTTTGAAAATCTTACCGACCGCCTTAACAGAACCCTGAAAACCTTACGAGGGCAGGGGCGCCTGACGGACGACAATATCAGTCAGGCATTGAGAGAGGTGCGGATGGCGCTGTTGGAGGCAGACGTTGCGCTACCTGTGGTGAAATCTTTTATCGAGAAGGTCAAGGTTCGAGCAATTGGCCAAGAAGTTGCGACCAGCCTGACACCTGGGCAGGCATTGATCAAGATTGTACAGAGTGAATTAGAGGCTCTAATGGGAGAGGCTAATACCTCCCTTGATCTGCGAGCTCAGCCTCCAGCAGTAATCTTGATGGCTGGCCTGCAAGGTGCCGGTAAAACAACCAGCGTTGGAAAGCTTGCCCGTTTTCTACAAGAGCGTGAATCCAAAAAGGTGATGGTAGCCAGTGCAGATGTCTATCGGCCTGCTGCGATTGAGCAGTTGAAGGTGTTGGCTAATGAGGTTGGAGCCACCTTCTTCCCAAGCGAGAGCAGCCAAAAGCCGGTCGACATTGCCAATGCTGCACTTGCCTCAGCAAAGAAACAGTTCGCTGATGTTCTGATTATTGATACCGCAGGTCGTCTCCATGTTGACGAGGAGATGATGGGGGAGATCAAGGCACTGCACGCAGCCATCACCCCGGTTGAAACTCTGTTTGTAGTCGACAGCATGACCGGTCAAGATGCCGCCAATACTGCCAAGGCATTTGATGAAGCACTGCCTTTAACTGGTGTGGTGCTTACCAAGGCGGATGGTGATGCCCGTGGTGGTGCTGCGCTCTCTGTGCGTCAGATCACTGGAAAGCCGATCAAATTTCTCGGTATTGGTGAAAAGAGTGATGCGCTGGAGCCTTTTCATCCCGACCGTGTCGCCTCCCGGATCTTGGGAATGGGCGATGTGCTCTCACTGATCGAAGAGGTAGAGCGCAAGGTTGACAAGAAAAAAGCCGACAAACTGGTTCGCAAGGTCAAAAAAGGGGGGAAAGGGTTTAACCTGGAGGATTTCCGGGATCAGCTGCAACAGATGCAAGGAATGGGCGGCATTAGCTCATTGATGGATAAACTCCCCGGCATGGCAAATGTCCCTGATGCAGTCAAAAATCAGGTCAACAATAAAGAGTTTGTGCGCATGGAGGCAATGATCAACTCCATGACCCCAAAAGAGCGACATCACCCGGACCTGATCAAGGGGTCCCGTAAACGCCGAATCACTCAGGGTTCAGGGACCACGGTTCAGGACTTGAATAAGCTGCTAAAACAGTTTAAGCAGATGCAGAAGATGATGAAAAAGATGAAGGGCGGAAAAATGGCGAAGATGATGCAGGGGATGGCGGGGAAAATGCCGGGTGGATTTCCTGGAGGAGGGATGCCGCCAGGAGGCGGGGGACGCTTTCCGTTTTAACACTGAAAAACCCAAGCGCTTTTCTTCCCTTTCGGGTTTGGTTTCAGTATAATTCGCGCCAGATTGATGAGCCGGCCACATTAGGTCGGTTTTTTTCATCCCCGAAACTGAAATCTAATTACACTGGATTTAACTGAGAGTAAAAAATGGTAGTTATTCGTCTTGCCCGTGGTGGCGCAAAGAAGCGTCCTTTTTATCGCATCGTAGCAACTGATAAGCGCAACAGTCGTGATGGCCGCTTTCTGGAGAAGCTGGGCTATTTCAACCCAGTCGCCTCTGGCAATGAGAAGCGCCTAGAGATGGATATGGAGCGTGTTGAGCACTGGATTTCCAAAGGTGCGCAACCTTCTGACCGTGTTGCCAGCCTGGTCAAAGAGCTCAGCAAGG
This sequence comes from uncultured Piscirickettsiaceae bacterium, assembly GCA_964551545.1. Taxonomy (GTDB): domain Bacteria; phylum Pseudomonadota; class Gammaproteobacteria; genus Thiopontia. The sequence goes on from CAZKCT010000003.1 coordinate 7,057, forward strand.
CCGCTGCCTAATATTGACGCCTCCTGCATTGTCTGCAGGAAGCTGTACAAGTTGAAATGAACATGAAGTCCGCTGATTCTCCCATCCTGCTGGGACGAGTCAGCGGACTTTTTGGTGTGCGTGGCTGGGTCAAAATACACTCCCACACCAGTCCACGAGAAAATATTCTGCGCTATAAAACTTGGGCTCTGCAGCAGCACGGAGAACCGACCCAATACAAGCTTCGACAGGGAAAAAAACAGGGGAAAGGGGTAATCGCCTGGTTTGATGGGGTTGATGATCGAACCGCTGCCGAGGCGCTGGTCGGTGCAGAGATCTATATCCAGCATGACCAACTGCAATTATTGGAAACGGGTGAGTTTTACTGGTCCGACCTGATTGGTTGTGAGTTGCTCAATCTACAACAGGAACCCCTTGGAACCGTGGTTGAGCTGATGGAAACTGGGGCCAATGATGTCCTGATTGTCCGTCATCAGGGCAGTGAGCACCTGGTCCCCTTTGTTGACCCATGGGTGGTTGATGTTGACCTTGAGAAGCAGCAAATCCAGGTCGACTGGGATCTTGAGTATTAATGCGCTTTGATCTAATTACGATCTTTCCAGAGATTGTCAAAGCAATTACAGATTTTGGAGTGACCGGGCGGGCCATTGACCGGGGTATTGCATCGCTCCACAGCTGGAACCCCAGAGACTACACCGAAGACCGGCATCGCACGGTTGATGATCGTCCTTACGGCGGAGGCCCGGGAATGGTGATGCTCTATGAGCCACTGAAACGCACCATCGAGCAAGTTCGCCAGGCTCAAGTTGCCGAGGGCATTCAACCCCACCTCATCTATCTCTCCCCTCAAGGAAAGCCACTCACGCAACAGCGTGCCGAGGCATTGAGTCAGCAGTCTGGAGTGATCCTGCTGGCGGGCCGTTACGAAGGGGTGGATGAACGGTTGATTGAGTCCGAGGTTGATGAGGAGCTCTCCATTGGTGACTATGTGCTGAGTGGAGGCGAACTGCCGGCAATGGTGTTGATTGATACCGTGATTCGGCTGCTCCCTGGTGCTTTGGGGCATGCTGACTCTGCAGCAGAGGATTCATTCTCTGAAAGGGGGCTGGATTGTCCGCACTATAGTCGCCCTGAGGTCATCGATGGCTTGGTAGTTCCCGAGGTTTTGCTGAGCGGAAACCACCAGAAAATTGCTCAATGGCGGGCCGAACAATCCCACCAGAGAACTGTGGCAAGGCGTCCCGATTTAATCACTGAAAAAAGTGAAAAATAATCGATGAAACAACCTATTTTTTGGTGAAATATTCTGAAAAAACCGTATAATACGCGCCTTCTAAACCCAATGGGGCGAACCCATAGGGCAGTATTTTTTGAGAGAACGTAAAAGATGAGCAATATTATTCAGGCGTTGGAAGCAGAGCAGATGGACCGTGATATTCCCGAGTTTGGAGCAGGGGATACTGTCGTGGTTCAGGTCAAGGTAAAAGAGGGCGACCGTGAGCGTCTGCAGGCTTTTGAAGGCCTCTGTATCGCGAAAAAGAATCGCGGCCTTAACTCCTCCTTTACTGTGCGTAAAATCTCTTATGGTGAAGGGGTTGAGCGTGTCTTCCAGACTTATAGCCCAATGGTTGACAGCATTACCGTCAAGCGCCGTGGTGTTGTTCGTCGTGCCAAGCTCTACTACATGCGTGAGCGTACTGGTAAGGCGGCTCGTATCCGCGAGAAAATTTAACGATCTCCGGTCTTTTTTCGGAGCAGTTGAAAAGGGTGAATCGGAGACGGTTCGCCCTTTTTTGTGCATATTGATCCAGAGATGAATTCAGAAGCAGAAAAGCTGATCGAGCGCTTTCTTGATGCACTTTGGGTTGAAAAAGGGCTAAGTGACCATACGCTCTCTGCTTATCGCAGCGACCTTCGCCAGCTGCAGCGTTGGCTCTCCGATCAAGGGGCGACCCTCTCTGATGCAGACCGAGGACAGTTGCAAGGCTATCTCTCTTACCTCAACCAGGAGAAGAAGCGCCATGCCCGCACTGTAGCGCGGATACTGAGTACGCTTCGTCGCTTCTATCTCTATTTATTGCAGCTAGGACTGCGCACTGATGACCCAACCGCCCGGATTGAGTCTCCGAAAATTGGTCGCCCCCTTCCAAAAACGCTGAGTGAGCAGGAGGTGGAGTCCATTCTCTCTGCGCCAAAACCCTCTGTCGTCCTGGGGCTGCGTGACCGCGCAATGATTGAGATGATGTATGGTGGTGGGCTTCGCGTCTCTGAACTCATTCACCTTCGCATCGATTCCATCAATCTGCGGCAGGGAGTGGCCCGGATCATTGGTAAGGGCAATAAAGAGCGTTTGGTACCATTGGGGGGAGAAGCGCTTCACTGGGTTGAGCGATATCTTGAGGAGGGGCGCCCCGAATTGATGCAGGGGAATATTTCCGATACCCTCTTTGTAACTGCAAGAGGGGCAGGAATGACCCGTCAGGCGTTCTGGTTTCGATTGAAAAAGTATGGCGTTGAGGCAGGCATTACTTCGCCATTGTCTCCCCATACACTGCGTCACGCCTTCGCTACCCATCTACTGAATCATGGCGCAGACCTGCGCTCCGTTCAGGCCCTACTAGGGCATAGTGACCTCTCAACCACTCAGATCTATACCCATGTGGCGCGAGAAAGATTGAAGAATATACATCAAGAACACCACCCAAGAGGATGAATATAAATGAAAAATAGAATAACAATACTGACTTCTGTAACACTTCTGTGGTTCATGGCTGGAGGAGTGGCACAGGCAGAGGAGATCCCGACGGCAGTCATCACTCAACTCAGCCAGCTGGTGCCATCCGGTGGCCCAGATGAGATCTCGAAAACTCCCATTCCTTCTCTCTATGAGGCTCGGTTTGGGACCACGATCCTCTATATCTCAGCGGATGGGCGCTATCTAATCGATGGCAGCGTACTTGACCTGAAAGCACAAAAAAACATCACTGAGGAGAGCATGCAATCCGCACGTGCCGAGGTGGTGAATGGACTGGAAGAGGGGGAGATGGTGGTCTACGCCCCAAAAGGCAAGCCGCGCAACACACTGACCATCTTTACTGATATTGATTGCCCCTACTGTGTTCGCCTCCATGAAGAGCGCCAGACACTGCTGGATGCGGGGATCAAACTGCGCTATCTGCTCTACCCAAGAGCGGGCATCAACTCTCCCTCCTATGACAAAGCGGTGAATGTCTGGTGTGCGGAGAGCCGTACCGAAGCGATGACGCTGGCAAAAGAGGGGATGGATCTGGAGGCGAAAGAGTGTGAGACCCCAATTCTTTCACAGATTCAGCTCGCCTCTACCTTTGGGCTGAAAGGAACGCCACACATCGTCATTGATACTGGTGAGGTGATTGGTGGCTATATGCCGGCGGGTCGGTTGATTGAAAAGCTAGGGCTGCAGTGACATCGATCACTAATCCTGTAGAATAGAAATTACGCAGTTTCGTGGGGGAGTGCCGAAGCCGCAAGCAATAATAATAAAAAGACCAATCTACAAAGGGGGACACTTGTGGAAGAACAGCTAATCACGGAGATGTATGGCTATCTTTTTTTGATTGCCGCCATCGTCGGTGCTGTTGCCAATAAAACTAACTTCTGCACCATGGGGGCCGTCTCAGACTGGGTCAACATGGGGGACAAGAGCCGCTTCTACGGTTGGTTGTTGGCCATTGCAGTTGCTATTCTTGGCGGGCTCCTGCTTCAGATGGTAGGAGACCTCTCTCTCGATGAGACTCGTCCGGTCTACCGTTCCGCAAACCTTGTACTGGGTCAATATATCGTTGGTGGACTGCTATTTGGGATTGGAATGACGCTCGGTAGCGGGTGCGGCAACAAGACCATGATCCGCATTGGTACGGGAAATCTAAAATCAGTCATTGTGGTACTGATGATGGGCGGTACGGCCTATTTGATGACGACTACAGATCTCGGTTACCAGCTCACTTTTGGTCTTTTGGCCCCTCTCTCTATCAATCTCAACCAGGTTGGTATTGAGAGTCAGGAAGTCAGCGCACTGCTGATGCATGCAACGGCGGGAGAGGATATCTCACTCTATCGCCTACTGACGGGTGTTGCTGCCATCCTGGCCATCTCCTGGGTGATTTTCCGCAACCGTGAATTTCGTCAAAACCGTGAACTGATTTTTGGCAGTTCTACCGTTGGCCTAGCGGTTGTAGCAGCCTGGTTTGTCACTGGCGGTCCGCTTGGTCAGAGCGTTCTCGAGGCGGTTGAATTTATGGATAACCCCCCTCGTGGCATGGGGGTACAGTCGCTCACCTTTGGTGCCCCGACTGGAGACTTGATGGGTTTGATTGTGACCGGCCTGGACCGATCCATGATTACCATTGGGCTGATTGCCATTACCGGAGTGGCAGCCGGATCTTTCCTCTATGCGATCACTTCTGGTAATTTTCGAATCAAGTGGTTCGCCTCAAAAGCCGATTTCATCAACCATCTGGTCGGGGGCACCCTGATGGGGCTGGGGGCCATTCTTGGAATGGGCTGTACTTTTGGCCAGGGAATCACAGGGCTTTCGACACTTGCCTTGGGCTCTGCGCTGGTCATGGCTTCCATTCTTCTGGGGAGCGCACTGACCATGAAGGTGCAGTACTACCAGCTGGTCTATGAGGAGGAGGCTACCTTCTTCAAGGCATTGTTGAGTGGGTTGGCAGATCTACGGTTGATTCCTGACCGTTACCGCAGGCTGGATGCTATTTAGGGCTGTTTGAAAATTACGGGACAGTGCAGAGTTCCATAAAGCAGACAGTTGGTTGGATTAAATTGAGCTGCCGCTGTCAGCACAAAGCTGACTATAGTGTCCTCTGGTCTCAATTGGGAAATCTGCTCAGACATCATCTACCAACTCTCTAAGCTGCCACTCTCTTAATCTCATTCAATTCTGATTCGAGCCTCTGCCGTGCTTGCCAAAGATCGTACTTCTGCTGCATTCTCAGCCAGAGATCCGCACCATTTCCAAAAAGCGTGCCAATTCTCAAGGCGAATTCAGCACTTACTCCACTCTTCTTATTTACGACCTTTGAAACAGTCTGTCTCGATACCCCCAGCCGCGAAGCCAGCTCAGTTACAGACAGACCAGCGCTCTCTGCAACGTCTTGCAATAACTCACCTGGATGAGTTGGTTCCCTAACTACTTTTATTCTTTGTGCCATCGTTCAAACCTCAGTGATAATTTTCAAAATCTAGCCTGCTCACCTCTCCATCGTTCCACTCAAAGGTGATGCACATAGGGCCGTTCACATGAATACTGTACCGCTTCGGATTCCCTTCCAACGCATGAAAGTCAAAACCTGGTAAATTCATCTCTTCAAGCTTTTCCGCAGCATCAATCACATCAAGTCGTACCAGACATCTCTTGTGATAATCTTTATGGATCTTTGCGCTCTTCCCTTTCTCAAAAAGCTCGCGCAATCCCTTATTTTTGAAGCTAAGTATCATTAACCTAAACTGTAGATACTCTATTTACATCTGTCAACCATATATTTACAACAACAACCGTGTTTAGGTAAGCAGAATCAAAAATCTGTAAACGGCTGCTCATTGCAAAAGTGTGAGTTTACAAAGCTCGGCCCAAAGGCCGCTTTGAGTCATGACCAGCCCAGACAGGCGATAGCTTCAAGGTAGCATCAGGGGCAGCAAAGCTCGAAGAGCCGTCGTTATCGCTCCAACCATGTTTTTCAATCAGCCCTATTTAGTTAATAGCCCCTTGAGGCGATAGAGCAGATCCATCGCATCTCTCGGGGTCAACTCATCCGGATTAATCTCTTGCAGCGACTCCTCAACGGCTGAGGCTGTAAATAGTGACATCTGTTGCGTTGGGTCGGATGGGGCAGCATCTGTTGCAAGATCAGGGAGCTCAACCTGTTCTTGTTCAAGGGCAACCAACTTCTCTCTGGCTTGTTGAATTACCCTTTTGGGAATACCCGCAAGACTCGCAACCTGCAGTCCATAACTCTGGTTAGCGGGACCAGGACGCACTGCATGGAGAAAAACAATTCCATCTCCGTGTTCTGCCGCATCCAGGTGAACATTGCTCACCTCGGAAATCCGCTCCGGCATTGCAGTCAGCTCGAAGTAGTGGGTTGCAAAGAGGGTCAGTGCCCCGTGTTCTCGCACTAGATGTTCTGCACAGGCACCCGCTAATGAAAGGCCATCATAAGTACTGGTGCCGCGCCCAATCTCATCCATTAACACCAGACTGCGGTAGGTGGCGTTATGGAGGATATTGGCAGTTTCTGTCATCTCCACCATGAAGGTAGAACGCCCTCCAGCCAGATCATCCGAGGCACCGATGCGGGTAAAGATACGGTCGACCATGCCAATGGTTGCACGGGAGGCTGGCACAAAGCTTCCGATATGGGCCAGCAGCACAATCAGTGCATTCTGACGCATGAAAGTGCTCTTTCCGCCCATGTTGGGACCGGTGATAATCCACATGCGGGACGCCTCATCCAGTGCCAGGTCATTGGCCACAAACGGGGCATCAGAGACCTGCTCCACCACAGGATGGCGCCCCTCATCAATTTGTAGGCAACTCTCTTCAACCAGTTGTGGCCGCACCCAGTCCAGCTGTTCTGCGCGCTCTGCAAGGTTGGCCAGAACATCCAGCTCTGCCACGCCGCTGGAGCAGCGTTGCAGCGGCGCCAAGGCCTTAATCAGTTGTTGGATCAACGCTTCATAGAGCGCTTTTTCACGACTCAAGGCACGCTCATTAGCCGAGAGCACCTTGTCTTCAAACTCTTTCAGCTCTGGAGTGATGAAACGCTCCGCTGCTTTCAATGTCTGACGGCGCACATATTCAGTAGGGATCTCTGCGTTCTGCGCTTTGCCGATCTCGATATAGTAACCATGCACCCGGTTATACCCCACCTTTAGGGTCGCAATGCCGGTGCGCTCACGCTCACGAATCTCCAGGTTTTGCAGCAGTGCTCCAGCATTTTCACGGATCGAACGCAACTCATCCAATTCAGCATCATAGCCCGTGGCGATGACCCCACCATCCCGGATAATCATTGGCGGATTTTCGATCACTGCACGTTGCAACAGATCAGCGATATCTGGAAAGGTTGAGATCTGCTCAGATAGTGCCTGTAACGCACCGGTTTGATCTTCTGCCAGCGTCTGCTGTAGATCGGGCAGGGTGGTCAGTGAATCTCGTAGCCGTGCCAAGTCACGAGGGCGAGCGCTTTGCAAAGCAATCCTGGAGAGAATGCGCTCCATGTCTCCAATTGCACGCAGATGGGGGCGGATAACATCATGCAGTCGCTGCTGCAGGATCGACTCAATGGCGAAGAGGCGTTGTTCCAATGTCTCACGGTGGCGGATTGGGCTACCTAGCCAACGTCGCAACATTCGCCCACCCATTGCAGTGCAGGTCTGATCCATCACTGCCGCAAGGGTATGAGACTCTCCACCGGAAAGATTAGTGATAATTTCCAGATTGCGACGACTTGCCGCATCGATAATCACATGCTCCTGCTGCTGTACCACCTGAATGGTATTGAGATGGGGTAGTGCGGCACGCTGGGTATGCTGTAGATACTGCAGGAGCGCACCCGCAGCCCCTAACCCCAGCGACATTTCTTCACAGCCAAATCCGCTCAGATCGTGAGTGCCAAACTGGCGAGCCAGTTCTCGCTCTGCCGTTTCCAGATCAAAATTCCATTCTGGTTGAGGGCGTAATCCACTTCGACTGGCCAGCTGCTCACGCAAGGGGGACTCCTCTCGAAACAGAATCTCTGCGGGCTGCAACCGCTCCAGCTCACCCTGTAGCATCGACAGTTCGTCCATCTCTATCAACTGGAAACGGCCTGCAGCCAGTGAGAGCAGGGCAACGCCATAACGACCATCATGATCGAGAACTGCCAATAACAGGTTCTCTCGACCCTCCTCCATCAGTGCCTCATCGGTCAGCGTGCCCGGTGTAATAATGCGAGCAACCTGTCGCTCTACAGGCCCTTTACTGGTAGCTGGGTCTCCTACCTGCTCACAGATTGCTACCGACTCTCCCAGCTTGACCAGTCGCGCCAGATACTGTTCCGCCGCATGGTAGGGGACACCAGCCATTGGAATGGGCTCACCGCCAGATTTTCCGCGCGCCGTCAGGGTGATATCGAGGAGCTCTGCCGCTTTCTTTGCATCGTCATAGAAGAGTTCGTAGAAATCTCCCATCCGGTAGAAAAGCATCACATCCGGGTGCTCCGCCTTGATGCGGAGGAACTGCTGCATCACCGGAGTATGCTGGGGCTTAGGCGATTTGCTCATGAAAAACTGGCTTCTTTCAGTCAAAGAAAAAGTTGATTATACCTGCCTGAAAAGGATGCTCATGATTCACTCTTTTGATACCAGAAGGGGGCACTACTTCCCAGTAGTGCAGTTGCAATGCTGATATCCAGTGTAGCGACCAGGATCAGTGAGGTGAAATCTCCCTCAGCCCAGCGTGAGAGCATCGCGCCGGCTGAAATCATTAACCCGAGGAAAACAAAGAATTGAGGACGGAAGAACTGCCATAGTTTGGGTAGTTCCAGAGCCTGAATACGCCGCAGGTTCTTTCGGCAGGCTGGCAGAAACAGATAGCGCGCCTTGATGCTGCCAGCAGCAACGCCACCCACGATAGCCCAGAGAAAGGCAGAAGAGCTGGTGGTGATCTCGGCGGCTTGAATCAACAGCGCAGCCGACTTCAAGGTGAGAATGGCGCTGCCCAAGTACCAGGTCGTCATGGCTAGTGCAGTCAATCGTCGATGAGTAGTGTGCAAGAGGGGCTTCAGATTCAGGTTTATTATTTGGTTCGTATTATGCACAGACGCTGATTAAATGTCAGTGGAGCACCTCTATTTCCCGTTGCTACAATGGGATTATTTATTGGTTAGGGAAAGCCACTTTATGCAGTCGAAAATAAACCAGTCCGTTCAGCAGCTCTCGCAACTGTTGGAACGTTACAAGGTGCGGGTTGCCACAGCAGAATCGTGTACCGCTGGATGGATCGCCAAATCCCTGACCGATCCGGCTGGAAGCAGCGCATGGTTTGAACGTGGATTTGTGACCTATTCCAATGAAGCAAAGGAGGAGATGTTGGGAGTACAGCCTCCGACATTGATTGAACAAGGTGCAGTGAGCGAATCTGTTGTGCGTGAAATGGTGATGGGCGCACTGGAAAATAGTCGTGCTGATCTTGCTGTGGCGGTGAGTGGTATCGCTGGTCCCTCTGGAGGCACTACCGAAAAGCCAGTCGGACTGGTCTGGTTTGGCTGGCAGCGCCGGGGAGAAGAAGCGCAGACAGTCCACCATATTTTTTCTGGGGACCGTGATGCCGTACGTGCGCAAGCCGTATTGACTGCATTGCAAGGACTCTCTGCGCGACTGCAACGGTGACCTCTTGAATTCACTCTCTTCACCAAGGCGACTCTTTTTTGCATTAGAGCCTGATGACACTGTGCGTGGAGAGATCGATCAAATCAAACGGGCATGCGTGGAACAGAATCAAGGGCGCGCAGTTTACATCGACAACCTTCACCTGACACTGCGTTTTCTGGGAGGCGTTAAGGATGAGCAGCTGGCGTCGATCAGCAGCGCAGTTATGGAGATAGATGCGGCTCCATTTTCTATCGAGCTGGACTGCTTCGGCCATTGGGAACACCCGCGCGCGCTATGGATAGGGCCACAAATTACTCCCGTGCCACTGTTAGCACTGCAGCGGCGACTGGAGCAGGTGCTGGAGGAGGAGTGCAATATCGACCCGGAACAGAGCCCCTATCGCCCACATGTCACCTTGATGCGCAAGGTGAAGAGAGTCGACCATCTCCCTCACTTTGCTCCATTTCAGTGGAACGTTTCACAGTTTTCATTGATGGAGTCAGTCTCTACTGTTGAAGGCGTGCAATACCATGTATTGAAACGCTGGAATTTAGGCTGAGGCCTGCAGATTGGGGTGTGTACATCCCTTGCTTTATGGGATAATTTGCCGCTTTCCGAAACTGAACAAACGGGCAACTGGATTTGATGGACGACAACCGTAAAAAGGCGCTACAAGCTGCACTGGGGCAGATTGAGCGCCAGTTTGGCAAAGGCTCCGTGATGCGTATGGGAGATGCCAACGCCCAGCGCGACATCGATGCGGTCTCTACCGGTTCACTGGGGCTCGATATAGCGCTTGGAATCGGAGGGCTGCCACGCGGTCGAGTGGTGGAGATCTATGGACCAGAATCCTCGGGCAAGACCACACTGACGCTGCATGCAGTTGCAGAGATGCAGAAGCTGGGAGGTACAGCCGCTTTTATCGACGCGGAGCATGCACTGGATCCGATCTATGCTGGCAAGGTCGGAGTGAATGTTGATGACCTACTGGTTTCCCAGCCAGATACGGGAGAACAGGCACTGGAAATCGCAGATATGTTGGTGCGTTCTGGTGGGGTCGATATCATCGTGATTGACTCTGTGGCTGCACTAACCCCCAAGGCTGAATTGGAAGGGGATATGGGGGATAGCCATGTTGGGCTTCAGGCTCGGCTGATGTCTCAAGCGCTACGTAAATTGACAGCCAATATCAAACGCTCTAATACACTAGTCATCTTCATCAACCAAATTCGCATGAAGATTGGAGTGATGTTTGGCAACCCTGAGACCACGACAGGGGGGAATGCACTGAAATTTTACTCCTCGGTCCGGCTCGATATTCGTCGCATCGGCGCCATCAAAAAAGGTGATGAGATTCTCGGTAATGATACCCGCGTCAAGGTCGTGAAGAACAAGGTTGCTCCCCCCTTTAAACAAGTCACCTTCGATATCCTCTATGGTGAAGGGATCTCGCGTGAAGGGGAGATCATCGACCTCGGTGTTGGTCAGGGCATCGTGCAGAAGTCCGGGGCTTGGTATAGCTATGGCAAGGAGCGCATTGGACAGGGCAAGGACAATGTACGTCAGTTCCTGAAAGAGCACCCGGAGATGGCGCAGGAGATCGAGCAGCAGGTACGGGCAAAATTGTTGCCGAAGAAGACAGCGCAGACTGAACAGGAAAGTGACGACAGCGCTGGAGAATGAGCCTGAGGTCTGGAACCGCGCACTCTACCTGTTGTCGCGGCGTGAGCACTCGGTAAAAGAGCTGCGAGAGAAGCTGAAGCGCAAGGGCGCTGAAGAGGAGATAATCGAACAGGTCATAGAGCGGTTATTGGAAGAGGATTGGTTGAATGAGGGGCGCTTTGCCGAGAGCTTTACCCGCTCCCGCGTAGCGAAAGGGTTAGGCCCCTACCGCATCCGCAGAGAGCTGCAGGAGCGTGGGGTGACAGGGCAGGATATCGCCAATGCGATGGAACCATTTGAGGCGCAGTGGTTCGATCTGGCGATTGAGGTGAAACAGAGAAAATATGGTGCGGAAGTCGAAGAGGATTTCCGCGAGCGCGCAAAGCAGCAGCGCTTTCTGCAGTACCGGGGATTCTCCCATGAGCAGATCAGCGTCGCAGTGGAGCATCGAAATAGTGAATAGTGTTGCGTAACCGTAGAGCGTAGTGGAATAGACAAGATGAAAAGTAGTGAGATCAGGCAAGCATTTCTGGATTTCTTCGAGCAGAAAGGGCACCAGGTAGTCGGTAGCAGCCCATTGATTCCGGGCAATGATCCGACCCTGCTCTTTACCAATGCAGGAATGGTGCAGTTCAAGGATGTCTTTCTGGGTCAGGAGAAGCGCAACTACAAGCGTGCGACCACGGTACAGCGTTGCCTACGTGCCGGCGGCAAACACAATGACCTGGAGAATGTCGGCTACACCGCACGCCACCACACCTTCTTCGAGATGATGGGCAACTTCAGTTTTGGTGACTACTTCAAGCGGGATGCAATTCAGTATGCATGGGAGTTTCTGACTGAGACCTTGGGGCTACCGGAGGATAAGCTCTGGGTCACGGTTTATGAGGAAGATCCGGAGGCGGAGGCGATTTGGCTCAAGGAGATGGGTGTCTCTGCGGAGCGTTTCTCCCGTTGTGGTGCCAAGGATAACTTCTGGCAGATGGGCGATACTGGCCCCTGTGGCCCCTGCAGTGAGATCTTCTACGACCATGGCGATCACGTCTGGGGTGGCCCGCCCGGTTCACCAGAGGAAGATGGCGATCGCTATATCGAGATCTGGAATCTGGTCTTCATGCAGTTTGACCGCGATGCAGAAGGGACTCTGAACCCACTGCCACGTCCATCAGTCGATACTGGCATGGGGCTGGAGCGTCTTGCAGCAATCCTGCAGGGCGGCCACAGCAACTACGATATCGACCTATTCCAGAACCTGATGAAGGTGGTGGCTAAAGAGACGGGTGAGAAGGATCACAACCATACCTCGGTCAAGGTGATTGCCGATCATATCCGCTCCTGTGCCTTCCTTGCAGTAGATGGTGTGGTCCCCTCCAATGAGGGGCGCGGTTATGTCATGCGTCGTATTATTCGACGTGCCATCCGCCATGGTTACAAGCTGGGACAGGAGAACCCCTTCTTCCACAAGCTGGTACCCCCACTGGTGACTGAGATGGGTGAAGCCTATCCTGAACTGACCAAGGCACAAGAGATTGTTGAGAAGGTACTGCTGAAAGAGGAGCAACGCTTTGCCGAGACCCTCGATCAGGGGATGCGCATTCTGGAAGAGGGCATCGCCAGTCTGGAAGGGGAAGAGATTCCGGGTGAGACGGTGTTCCGTCTCTATGATACCTACGGCTTCCCTGTCGATCTGACCGCAGATATTGCTCGTGAGCGTGAACTGACACTGGATATGGCAGGCTATGAAGCGGCGATGGAAGAACAGCGAAATCGTGCCCGATCTGCTAGCAGCTTCAAGATGGCAGAAGCTGGTGACATTGAAGTTGCCGAAGAGACCCCCTTTACCGGTTACGATCGCCTCGAAGACCAAGCAACTGTGCTTTCAATCTTCAGGGATGGAGAGGCTGTCAATGCACTGGATGAAGGGGAGAGCGGTGTTGTGGTCTTGGACCAGACCCCTTTCTATGGGGAGTCCGGTGGTCAAGTCGGAGACAGTGGTCGTCTGCAGGCGGAAGGAATGAGCTACTTCGCTGTTGATGACACACAGAAGCAGGCCAGTGGGGCCTTGCTTCATATGGGACATATCGGCGTTGGCTCCATTCGAGTTGGAGAAAAAATCACTCCGATAGTGGATGGTACAGAACGCAAGGCAACTGCTCGCAACCACTCTGCGACCCACCTGCTACACGCAGCACTGCGCAAAGTACTTGGGGAACATGTGCAGCAGAAAGGGTCGATGGTGAACCCTGAAAGGTTGAGATTCGACTTCTCCCATTTTGAACCGATGGACAGTCAACAAATTGCTCAAGTAGAGCAGATGGTGAATCAACAAGTGCTGGATAGCCACCTAGTCGATAGCCAAGTGATGTCAATTGATGACGCCAAGACAAATGGGGCAATGGCACTGTTTGGTGAGAAGTATGGTGATGAAGTTCGAGTTGTAAAGATGGATGAATTTTCCACGGAGCTCTGTGGCGGCACTCATGTCACTTCCACGAGTGAGATTGGCTTGATGCGGATTGTCTCAGAAGGAGGGGTTGCTGCAGGGGTACGTCGTATCGAGGCAGTGACTGGTGAAGGAGCATTAGAGCATATCAATGCAGGAGAGCAGGCACTGCAGCAGATGGCTGCCTTGCTGAAAGGGACCCGCGAAAGTGTCAGCGAACGTGTTGAGTCACTGTTCGAACAGAACCGAAAGCTTGAGAAGGAGCTGGATCGACTCAAATCAAAACTGGCTAATAGCGCAGGGAATGATCTAGTCTCAAACGCTATCGAGGTGGATGGTGTCAAAGTACTGGTTGCTCATCTTGAGGGTGCTGACCAAAAGACATTGCGCTCTACCATGGATCAGCTGAAAGATAAGCTGGGCACAGCCGCCATCCTGTTGGCAACCGCTAGTGGCGAGAAAGTCGTACTGGTTGCGGGAGTCACTAAAGATGCCACAGGACGAATCAAGGCGGGTGATATGATCCGCACCGCAGCACCCCTGGTCGGTGGCAAGGGGGGAGGTCGCCCCGATATGGCACAAGGTGGTGGCAACAATCCCGATGCAATTCCACTGATGGTCGAAGAGACCAGAAACTGGGCACAACAGCAACTGAGTTAAGAAGATGGCACTGATTGTTCAGAAATATGGCGGCACCTCAGTAGGCACTGTAGAGCGTATTGAAGCGGTGGCCGATAAGGTCAAGGCAAGCCGGGATCAGGGAAATCAGATCGTGGTCGTAGTCTCTGCGATGAGTGGGGAGACCAACCGTATTATTGGCCTCGCCAAGCAGATTGACCCCAACCCCACTCCACGAGAGCTTGACGTGGCAATGGCCACTGGAGAGCAGGTCACGATTGCACTACTCACCATTGCGCTGGAGAAGCGTGGTGTACCGGCACGCTCCTTTACCGGGCCGCAGGTCCGTATTCTCACCGACAGCGCTCACAACAAAGCACGCATTCTCGATATCGATGGTGAGCGTGTACGTAATGACCTGGAAAAGGGGCGAGTGATTGTGGTCGCCGGTTTTCAAGGAATGGATCAGGATGGCAGTATCACCACACTGGGACGTGGCGGCTCTGATACCTCTGCTGTAGCGATTGCTGCTGCAGTAAAAGCAGATGAGTGCCAGATCTACACCGACGTGGATGGGGTCTACACCACCGATCCGCGTGTGGTCCCCAATGCGCGTCGTATGGAGCGAGTCACCTTCGAGGAGATGCTGGAGATGGCCAGCCTCGGCTCTAAGGTTCTACAGATTCGTGCCGTCGAATTTGCAGGAAAATACAACGTCCCCCTTCGGGTACTCTCCAGCTTTGAGGAGGGACCTGGCACACTGATTACATTTGAGGAAGAAGGCATGGAACAACCCGTCATCTCCGGCATCGCATTCCAGCGTGATGAGGCCAAACTAACCATTCGTGGCGTCCCCGACAAGCCTGGCGTGGCCAGTCAGATTCTCTCTGCGATCTCGGATCAGAACATCGAAATCGATATGATTGTGCAGAACATCGCCAACGATGGCACCACAGACTTCACCTTCACTGTCCATCGCAATGACTATATACAAGCGATGGCCGCTCTGGAGAGAGTTGGTGGAGAGCTCGAGGCACGTGAAATCATTGGAGACGATAAGATCGTCAAAGTTTCACTGGTTGGGGTAGGGATGCGTTCCCATGCTGGCATTGCCTCCAAGATGTTTGAGGCGCTGGCAGGAAAGGGGGTTAATATCCAGATGATCTCTACCTCTGAGATCAAGATCTCCGTGATCATTAATGAAGACTATCTGGAGCTGGCAGTGCGCGCGCTTCATGATGCTTTTGAGCTGGAGGCGGAACCTGAGGCCGCCTAACCACCCCATTTCAATATTGCAGAACATCAAAAAAACCTGAATTTCTAATGTTCTAGCAATTGTTTGAATGATCGGTATACTCTCAAGAATCAATGGCATGAAGCCGTTGGGGGAACCATACAATAATAAAATGGAGAGAGGGAATGCTGATTCTGACAAGGCGTGTCGGGGAGACCGTACGAATCGGGGATGATGTATCCATTACTGTGCTTGGGGTGAAGGGGAATCAGGTGCGAATAGGCATTGATGCACCTCGCGAAGTAGCGGTCCATCGAGAAGAGATCTATCAGAGAATCCTCAATGAAGAGAATGAACTCAACGAAGAGTAGAATACCACTCAAGAGAGACAAAAAAAGCGGTCGAAAGAAGCTGGATCAGCTTTACCTGACTCTCATCTGAGGGTATCCTTTGCGCCGTTTTCTGAAGCATAGAAGTCACCTTCGCTTCAATCAAACACCATCTGGAGAGCTGGCCGAGTGGCTGAAGGCGCGCCCCTGCTAAGGGCGTATAGGTGAAAGCTTATCGAGGGTTCGAATCCCTCGCTCTCCGCCATTATCCAATCATCTAAAAAGGATCCTGCAGGATCCTTTTTTCGGGTTCCGCACAAGTGGTCTGTCCTGTCCCCTTTGGTTAGTGGAAGAGGGGGTGTCCCACATGGAGTTCTTTCCGTAATTGGAAGGCTGCCATGAACCGTTTCATGATAGAGTTCGAAGATCGACTGCAGGACTTTGTTTAACCAACCACGGCAGTTACACAGTTTAAATTACTGAATCGCCCCCGATTCTCTAGACAGATTTCAGCCTCATTTCTTGGTGCTGCTGCTCACCTTCTCCGTCTTATCGATTGTCTACTTCCTCTACAGCAATTTTACGCCTGCTTCCCCTGATGCTCGATCCACTACAAATAGGCGTTCACAATACTCCTGTAAAGTATCGGGCGGAGTAGGGTCATCGGCACAACTACAGCCGCCAATGATGCCTGAGAAGAAAATTCCAGCCTTCACCTCTACAGAGTTCTCATGCTCGTCGATTCGAATAATCACAGCGGAGAATGGGTCATCATGACTGACAACTGAGGTATGCTCCAATCCTTTCTGTAGTTTTAGCTGGTCGTGCGTCAACTGCTCGATAGCCTGCTTAAACGTGGCCTTGAAGTCTGCATCCAGAGGGCCTTGTGGGATCGTGTGGAGTTGAATCATTCGACTATTGTAGCAGCAGGATCACGCACAGGAGAGTACCATCGGTCAGGTCAGTGGCTATTCATTACTTCATCATTTGCTAGAATTCATCCACTGTATCATTTCAGGAATTCTCTGATGAGTGAAAGTAAAAAAGTCTCCGTTCTCTTTGTCTGCATGGGCAATATCTGTCGCTCCCCGACGGCGCATGGCGTCTTTCGTAAACTGGTTGAGGATGCCGGGCTGCAGAATTCCATTGAGGTCGATTCGGCAGGCACGCACTCCTACCATGTTGGCCACCCACCGGATGAGCGATCTCAACAGACCGCAATACGCAGAGGGCTCGATATGAGCGATCTGCGCGCTCGTAAAGCCAAGGAGCGAGACTTCGATCGCTTTGATCTGGTGCTGGCAATGGATCGTGATAATTTCTCTATCCTGCAAGGCTATACCTCTGCAGAGAGTGCAGGGCGGCTACACCTGCTCATGGATTTTGCCTCAGATCAGTGGCGCACACGTGAGGTACCGGATCCCTATTATGGCGGTCCAAATGGCTTCGAACAGGTGTTTGATATGGTGGAAGATGCCTCACGTGGATTGCTCCAACACATCCGGGATCAATTCCAGGTTTAACCCATCGCTTCACTCAAGCCACACCATAAAAAAGGGCTCCTGCTGGAGCCCTTTTCTTTTTCTTTACCCTTCACTTCCGCTACTGGTTGGAGCAGCAGGGGGTGGGGTTGGCTTGGGTTTATCAGTAGCCGGTCTCTTTTCTACAGCCGGAGCCGACTTCTTTTCTGTAGCGGCTGGGGCCGGTTTTGACTTTGGTGCTGGCTGTGCAGCCTTCTCTGCCTTTGGCTTCTGCTCACCACCACTCTTTTCGCTAACAGCAGGACGCTTAGGTTTCGCCTCCTGATTGCCTTTATTGGCTGCAGGGGCAGGGCTGTTACCCTTTGGCTGAGAGGAGGAGGGCGTGTCGCTCTTATTCTGCTCGCGCTTTTGCCCCTTCTCCTCAGAACGTCTCTGCTGCGGCTTGTCGGAACGCGGCTGTGACTCTGGCTTCTTCTGTTGAGGCTTATTGCCACCGCCCTTATTGTCCTGCTGTTGCTGCTTATCCTGTTGCTGTTGTTGGCGACCCTGTTGTTGTCCCTTATTCTGCTGGGATGACTGATTACCACCACGGCCTCGCCCTCCGCGGGAGCGACGTCGCTGCCCCCCCTGGCCCTTGGATTGCTGCTGTTGCTGCTTCTCGCCATCACCACCACCTTGACCTTGCTGACGATTGCCGCCGCGAGAGCGGTTGCCCTGCCCACCTCTGCGAGAGGGGTGTCGGCCACCACCACTACTGCGATTGCCCTGGCGATTACGGTTTCTTCCCTGGCGTTTACCGGAAGATTTCTTCTCTGGTTGCTTCTCCTTTTCCGCCTCCTTGCTACCACCGCCAAAGAGTGTTGAGAAGAGCTTCTTGATGAATGATGGGGATTCCTCACTCTTTTCGACAGCAGGCTCTTTAGCCTTCTTTTCAACTTGAGGAACCGGAGCATTCGGCATGATTTCACGTACAGCAGGCTTATCACGCTGAACGGCGGCAGTCTCCTGCACAACATCACTCTCCGTACTCTCCTCCTCTACGACACGCTTATAGCTAGGACGGCGATCCTGTTCCTGATCGCTATCTTTCTTGCGTGAACGCTCGATACTGTAGTGCGGAGTATCAAGTGTATGGTTCGGAATCAGCGCCACAGAGACGCCACAACGGGATTCGATCTCAACAATGGCAGCGCGTTTCTCATTCAATAGATAAGTTGCTACCGGAATTGGAAGCTGGGCAGAGACCTGACCGGTACCTTCCTTGAGCGCCTCTTCCTGTATCAATCTCAACACTGAGAGGGCAATGGACTGTGTGCCACGAATAGTTCCCTGACCACTACAGCGTGGACAGACGTTATGGGCAGACTCTCCCAACGAGGGGCGCAGCCGCTGACGAGACATTTCCAGCAGTCCAAAGCGAGAGATTCGCCCCACCTGAACACGGGCACGATCGTAGCGTAGTGCCTCTCTCAGGCGATTCTCCACTGCCCGCTGATTCTTGGTGGATTGCATATCGATAAAATCGATCACCACAAGACCGCCACTGTCACGAAGACGGAGTTGACGGGCAATTTCATCTGCTGCTTCCAGGTTGGCGTTGAGGGCCGTCTCCTCAATATTACTTCCCTTGGTGGCGCGCGCCGAGTTGATATCAATCGAGATCAGTGCCTCGGTCGGGTCGATTACAATGGAGCCACCCGATGGGAGGCGTACCTCGCGCTGGAAAGCGGACTCCAGTTGGCTCTCAATCTGAAAACGGGTGAAGATGGGCGTCTCGTCCTGATAGCGTTTCAGCTTTTTCAGGTTATGCGGCATTACCCGTGACATGAACTCATGCGCCGTGTAGTAGGTGTCCTCATCATCGATCAGGATCTCACCAATCTCATCACGCAGGTAGTCACGAATCGCACGAACGACAATATCGCTCTCACGATAGATCAGGAAGGGGGCGGGCTTCTCTGCGGCCTGTTCAATACTAGTCCAAATTTGATGCTGGTAGTCGAGATCCCACTGCAACTCTTCGGTGGTTTTTCCTACACCTGCGGTGCGAACGATTGCACCAGAACCCTCAGGAATCTCCATGTCGCGCATTGCAGTCCGCAACTCTTGGCGATCTTTCCCTTCAATTCTACGTGAGATCCCTCCAGCGCGTGGATTGTTGGGCATGTAGACAAGGTAACGACCTGCCATGCTGATGAACGTGGTGAGCGCAGCACCTTTATTGCCGCGTTCTTCCTTCTCGATCTGAACGATGACCTCTTGACCCTCTTTGATCGCATCGCTGATTGTAGGTCGCTTACCCTCTTCAAAAGCTCCTTCCTTGAAGTAGCTACGAGAGATCTCCTTGAATGGGAGAAAGCCGTGACGCTCACAACCGTAATTGACAAAAGCAGCCTCAAGGCTCGGCTCTACACGAGTAATCTTGCCTTTGTAGAGGTTTCCTTTTTTCTTCTCGTAGGCTGCACTCTCGATATCGAGGTCATAAAGATACTGGCCATCAACCAGCGCAACACGCAACTCTTCCTGCTGAGTTGCATTCATCAAAATTCTTTTCATTTTCTGTTCTCAGTTTCCTGTGGCCGGAAAGCTGTGAGCAGAGCACAGAAGCAGAACGCTATCGCCGAACAGAAGTAGTGTAGGCAATGCCACATGGGCGCCTACGGATATGGATAAAGTTGATATTCTTATTGAAAAACATTCAGTTATTCTTCTCTTCAGAACCTGTCAAATTCTGATTTTTTGAACCAAGTGCCTCATTGCACTTCATTCGATCATCCATGTCTATATCAATTACTTCTGCCAAAGATGGCGATCAAAACATTTACTTCTGATCTCTCTTCAACACTGTGCTTTCGGGTAATTTTCCCTGTATCGTGATACCCACGCTGCTCATCTTATCGAGTAGGGCGTATCACTCAAATTCTATATTTTCCGGTTAAGTTTATTATTCTCTTAATCCTGCAATCCCGTGGCCACTCTTCAGTGGTCTCAGGCTGCCTCATCTGTGAATACGGAGAGTCCTCCCACAGACAATCAAATCGGACTATACCAGCGAAGCTGTTGATCTGCAATGCAATCCACAATCCCTTCATAAAAGGATGAGCATCCGCAAGAGGCAGCAGATAGAATACATCGCCTATGTCTTCTTCGTCCCAACATTCTCAACAAGGGCACTCGGAACAGCACCAGGTACGCCACCTGCAGATTGATGCGGAACAGGCGGGACAACGTGTTGATAACTTTCTGTTGTCACAACTAAAAGGGGTTCCCAAAAGCCGCATTTACCGAATTTTGCGAAAAGGAGAGGTTCGGGTCAACAAGAAGCGGGTCAAGCCCACTTATCGCCTACAGTCCGGAGATCTGTTGAGAATCCCACCTGTTCGGGTATCCGCACCCTCTGAGGCACCTGAGAAGCATCGCGTCCAGTGGATGGAAGAGGCAATCCTCTATGAGGATGAGGTGATTTTAGTGCTCAACAAACCCTCTGGCATTGCAGTCCATGGGGGAAGCGGAATTCAATTTGGAGTGATTGAGGGAATCCGTGCGCTTCGTGAACATTCGGACCATTATGAGCTGGTTCACCGAATTGATCGCGCCACCTCTGGCCTACTGATCATTGCCAAAAAGCGATCTGCACTGCGTTTTCTCCACCAGGTGATTCGTGAACAAGGGATGGAGAAGCGATATCTGGCACTGGTTGCAGGAAAGATGCGCAAGAGCCGCACGATCAATGCCTCTCTTAAAAAGAGTGTTCTCCGCTCAGGAGAGAGAATGGTCACCGTTGATCCGCAGGGTAAAGAGGCAGAGAGTCGATTCCTTCCACGTCTCAGCTGTCCAACTGCAACACTTGCTGAGGTAGAGATTGTCACCGGACGCACCCATCAGATCCGCGTCCACGGTACTCATATAGACCACCCATTGGCCGGAGATGAGCGCTATGGTGATATGGAGTTCAATCAACAGATGAAAAAGAGGGGGCTGAATCGGCTCTTCCTTCATGCTTACCAGCTCGCTTTCCCGCACCCTGTTGATGGCACCACGGTTCGATTGGAGGCACCACTTCCCAATACGCTGGTGAAAGTGGTCGATCATTTGAAAGAGGAGGGGGGATGCAAAACGCTATAACCTCACCTTTCGAACTGGTCATCTTCGATTGGGATGGCACATTGATGGATTCAGAGGCGGTGATTGTTCACTGCATGCGAAGCGCCATCCAGGGCCTCGGCCTGGAACCCCGTAGCGATCAGGAGATCAGCAACATTATTGGGTTGGGGCTCAACGAGGCGGTCACTACACTCTACCCAGGTACTGACGAGCCATTTGCGCAACGTGTTGCTGACGGTTATCGGGTCCACTGGTTCAATATCTCACAGAGCGAAGAGGACCTCTTTCCTGGTGTTGAGAGACTACTCCAACACTTGAGGGCTGAGGGAATCAAAACTGCCATTGCCACCGGAAAGAGTCGCAAAGGGCTCAATCTGGTGCTTCAAGAAACCGGCATTGCCCATCTTTTTGATGCCTCCCGGTGCGCAGACGAGACGCAATCAAAGCCTCACCCTCAGATGATTCATGAATTATTAGAGGAGCTTCAGGTTGAGCCAGCCGCTGCCGTAATGGTAGGGGATACAGAGTGGGACCTGTCGATGGCCCATCGGGCGGGAATCGCCTCAGTCGGGGTCTGCTATGGCGTACATGAGTCGCATCGTCTACGACAGCACGCCCCTCTTGCCTGCATTGAGGCGATCAGTGAAATCAGGGAAATACTGCCCCTTGCTGCTCCAGCATTCGAGTTAGCCTGATCAGCGGCAACCCCATCAATGCGCTGGGGTCATCGCCAGAGAGTCGTTCAAACAGGGTAATTCCAAGCCCCTCTGATTTGAAGCTGCCCGCACAGTTGTATGGCGTTTCCGCATGAAGATAGCGCTCAATCCTTTCTCGGCTAAGGGTGCGAAAGTGGACCTGAAAAGGGATCACTTCACTCTGTCGTTCACCCGTTGCACTATTTAACAGTGTTAATCCGGTATGAAACTGAATCACCTTTCCTGATGCAGAAGAGAGCTGTTCAAAGGCATTCTCAAAATTTCCAGGCTTGCCGAGAACCTCTCCCTCATTGACTGCAACCTGATCAGATCCAATCACCAGATGGTTGGGATAAGTTTTCGCCACCTCTGCCGCTTTCTTGACCGAAAGCCGCTCCACTAACTGCTCTGGACTCTCTCCCGCATAGCGACTCTCATCAATATCCGGGGAGCTGGTTTCAAAAGGGAGCCGCAGACGAGCCAGAAGCTCTTTGCGAAAAGGGGAGCTGGAGCCAAGCACCAGTGGCAATGGAAGGTTCATTTGGGTAAGCTTGATTGAATATTCAACAGAGCTAAAATCATACCATTTTCGGGGTTATGCCAAATCACTTTCCAGAACAGATCTCCCCTTATCAATGGGCCACTAATCACACCTCCATTGAGCGCTCCCTTCCCGTCTCTCGTTTTGAACGTGCTCAATCGATGTTGATGGATCAACAGGGAGAGGTAAAGGTTGAGCTACAGTTTGGTGTAGATGAGCCCAATACCGCATTTCTTAGCGGCGAACTCACTGCCACAGTCAACTTGCAGTGCCAGCGCTGCATGGAGGCTGTCCCCACTTCCATAAAAAGCCAATTTAAAATTGGCCTGGTCCACAGTGAGGAGGAGGGGGAACGCCTCTCTGGGGAATACGATCCTCTGGTTGCCGATGAACGAGATTTCTCTCTGTTGGAGTTGGTTGAGGACGAGTTGATTCTCGCAATTCCGATTGTCACCTCACACCCAAAAGAGGCGTGTGATGCGGCCCATTTTCTTCAGGACTCAACCATCATCAAGGAAAAGCGGGAAAACCCCTTCCAGGTTCTGGAACAGTTGAAAAAACAGTAACTCCCACAAAAAACCAGCGATAAAAACCAAGCAATCCAGCAAAAGATCGATTATAATTTGTCGCCAGATTTCGTAGCAGTTCCTTAACCGAACTGCTATTTTTATTTTTGGTTTATTTAAGAAGTATCAGGAGATCCTCCAAATGGCTGTACAGCAAAACAAAAAGACTCGTTCCAAGCGTGGAATGCGCCGCTCTCACGACGCACTGACCAGCCCATCTCTCTCTACCGATTCGGAGAGCGGTGAGACTCATCTGCGCCACCACGTCACTCCAGATGGCTACTACCGTGGTCGTAAGGTTACCCAGACCAGCGCTGAAGATTGATTCAGGGCGCTCTTGGAGACGACCCAACGCCTCCCTCTCTCCTTCACTCGTAACACTGAGATGAGGAGGGGGCGTGACCACCACAATCGCCATTGACGCCATGGGCGGCGACCATGGCGTCAATGTCACTGTCCCCGCCTCACTGCAGGCACTTGAGCATAATCCTTCGCTTCAACTGATTCTGGTTGGAGACGAAAGTGTGATCGCTGCACGATCCGATCTGCAGAACCACCCCCAGAAAAACCGCATCACCGTTCATCATGCCTCTGAGCAGGTAGGGATGGATGAGCTTCCCTCCAACGCACTTCGCAAGAAGAAGGACTCTTCGATGCGCGTTGCACTTAACCAAGTCAAAGAGAAGCAGGCTGGCGCCTGCGTTAGCGCCGGCAATACGGGCGCACTGATGGCGATCTCCCGGTTTGTCTTGAAGATGCTGCCCGGTATTGATCGCCCCGCCATTTGTGGTGCACTTCCAACTGAGAAGGGAATCAGCTATATGCTGGATCTCGGTGCCAATGTCGACGCAACCCCAGAGAGCCTGCTCCAGTTTGCGGTCATGGGCGCAGAACTGGTGAGTGCAGTTGCTGAAAAAGAGCAACCCTCTGTCGGCCTGCTCAATATCGGCGAAGAGGAGATCAAAGGGAACGAGATCGTCAAACAGGCATCAGAACTGCTGAGGCGAAGCGACCTCAACTATTATGGTTATGTTGAGGGAGATGACATCTACCAAGGCACCGTTGATGTAGTCGTCTGTGATGGTTTTGTTGGCAACATTGCCCTCAAAGCGAGTGAAGGGCTGGCTCACATGGTGAGCTTCTACATCAAGTCCGAGTTCAAAAAAAACTGGCTCACCAAACTCGCCGCACTGATTGCAATGCCTGTACTTAACGCCTTCCGCAATCGCATTGAGCCACGCAACTATAATGGTGCTGGCCTGCTGGGACTTCGCGGCATTGTGGTGAAGAGCCATGGTGGAACGGATATCATGGGGTTCCACAACGCCATCAAGGTTGCCGTTGCTGAGGTTGAACATGCAGTGCCCGAGAAAATCGAGGCCCACCTGCACAAGACACTAATTGAGGGGAAAGAGTGACCTATTCAAAAATCATCGGCACAGGCGGCTACCTCCCAGAAGGGGTTCGCACCAACGCCGACCTTGAGAAAATGATGGATACCAGTGATGAGTGGATTGTTGCTCGCACTGGTATCCATACACGACACGTCGCCGCAGAGGGGGAGACCACCTGCGATCTCGCCGAGCAAGCCTCTCGTCAGGCTATCGAGATGGCCGGAATCTCGCTCGATGAAATTGATTTGATTGTCGTTGCCACCACCACACCCGATAAAGTTTTCCCCAGCACCGCATGTCTGCTGCAGCAGCGACTCGACATTCACGGCTGCCCAGCATTTGATGTGCAAGCAGTCTGTACTGGATTTATCTATGCGCTCTCTGTTGCGGACAACTTTGTTCGAGCCGGCTCTGCCAAAACAGCACTGGTCGTTGGCGCAGAGACCATGTCACGAATCATCGACTGGACCGACCGCGGGACCGCCATTCTCTTTGGTGACGGTGCCGGTGCCGTTGTACTGAAATCATCGGAAGAGCCAGGCATTCTCTCGACCCATATTCATGCCGATGGAAAATATGAAGAGCTTCTTCATGTGCCTGCGGGCGGCGTCTCTTCTGGTGTCGCTGGTGAGATCCCCTACATGGAGATGAAGGGGAACGAGGTCTTCAAGATGGCGGTCAACACATTAGGACGCATCGTTGACGAGACCCTGGAGGCCAACCAGATGGGGAAACAGGAGATCGATTGGTTGGTACCGCATCAGGCCAATGTTCGCATCATTGCAGCAACTGCAAAAAAACTGCGGATGTCGATGGATAACGTCATTCTCACTGTACAGGATCATGGTAACACCTCGGCAGCATCCGTCCCTCTAGCACTCAATGAAGGGGTTCGCAGTGGCAAGATTCAAAAAGGACAGACAATTTTAATGGAGGCCTTTGGTGGAGGATTTACCTGGGGCTCCGCATTGGCCCGTTTCTAAAACAGAGGATTTGTTGATGAAGTTAGCATTTGTATTTCCAGGACAAGGCTCTCAGGCGGTCGGAATGATGGCTGATCTGGCCGAGCAACATTCGGTTGTTGGTGAGACTTTTGCAGAGGCCTCAGAGGCACTCGGCTTTGATCTCTGGAACATGGTGCAGGAGGGGACAAAGGAGTCCCTTAACCAGACCACCAATACCCAGCCAGCGATGTTGACTGCAGGGGTTGCCGCATGGCGTGTTTGGCAACAACAGAGTGGTACTACGCCATCTATCATGGCAGGCCACAGCTTGGGGGAATACAGCGCGCTAGTCTGTTCAGGAGCACTTCACTTTGGCGATGCAGTAAAACTGGTCGCTGAACGCGGTCGACTTATGCAAGAAGCCGTGCCTGAGGGAGAAGGGGCAATGGCTGCGATTCTTGGGCTTACTGATGATCAGGTGCGTAGTGTCTGTGGCGATGCTGCGCAAGGCGCAGTAGTCGAGGCAGTCAACTTCAACGCGCCTGGCCAGGTTGTCATCGCAGGCAGTGCTGATGCCATTGGGCGCGCCACTGTGTTGGCCAAGGAGGCAGGGGCTAAACGGGCACTTCCCCTCCCTGTGAGTGTCCCCTCACACTCTTCGCTGATGCGAGAGGCTGCAGAGCACTTTGCGACTGCAATATCCTCCATCACAATTAATGCGCCGGAGATTCCGGTCATCAATAATGTAGACGTCTCTATCGAGACCGATCCTGACGCCATTCGTGACTCACTGGCACGTCAACTCTACAACCCGGTTCGCTGGGTAGAAACTGTTCAAAAGATGCAGCAGTCTGGCGTTGACACCTTGATTGAGTGTGGACCAGGTAAAGTTCTGGCAGGCCTCAACAAACGCATTGAACGAGGAATGAAGGCGGCGCCTCTATTTGATTGCACCAGCCTCGATGCAGCAATGGCGTTAACCCAATAACCAAAACAGGGAAATCATTAGATGAGTAATCTGGATGGAAAGATCGCACTAGTAACCGGTGCCAGTCGCGGTATTGGTCAAGCGATTGCACTGAAGCTGGGCGCAATGGGCGCCACAGTGATTGGCACCGCAACCTCGGATGGCGGTGCAGAGAAGATCACTGCCTATATGAAAGAGGCTGGCATTCAGGGCGAGGGGATGAAACTGAATGTCACCGACCTCTCTGAGATTGAGACAACCATCAAGCAGATTGGTGAAAATCATGGTGCCGTTACACTACTGATCAACAATGCGGGCATTACCCGTGACAATCTGTTGATGCGGATGAAGGAAGAGGAGTGGGGCGATATCATGGAGACCAACTTGACCTCCATCTATCGCGTCTCCAAGGCCTGTCTGCGTGGCATGATGAAGGCACGTGGCGGACGCATTATCAGCATCACCTCGGTCGTCGGCGCGATGGGCAACGCGGGTCAGTCTAATTACGCTGCTGCAAAAGCAGGAGTAATGGGGTTCAGCCGCTCTCTGGCGCGTGAAGTAGCCTCTCGTGGCGTAACAGTCAACACGGTTGCACCCGGGTTTATTGACACCGATATGACCAAGGCGCTCCCTGATGAACAGAAAGAGGCGCTGAAAGTGCAGATTCCTGCAGGAGCATTGGGACAGCCTGAGGATATTGCCAACGCGGTCGCCTTCCTGGCCTCCAATGAGGCAGCTTATGTCACCGGCCAGACACTTCACGTCAATGGCGGTATGTATATGTAAAGAAGTTTTGAAAAACGGGAGAAGGTGGTAAAATCTGCTCCAGTTTTTCAACAACCGTTGACAAACGGATTCAGTGAACAATTAATCGTAGAGGATTGAAATGAGCGATATTCAAGCACAGGTAACCAAGATTGTTGCAGAGCAGTTGGGTGTAGACGAGGGCGAGGTCAACAATGAGTCATCTTTCGTAGATGATCTAGGGGCTGACTCACTCGACACCGTTGAGCTGGTTATGGCACTGGAGGAGGAGTTTGGTTGCGAGATTCCTGACGAAGAGGCAGAGAAGATCACTACTGTTCAGCAGGCCATTGACTACGTCAACAAGGCGCAGAGCTAAAACTTTTCAATCAGTTCATTTTTGAACGACGATTTGAGAACCCCAAAAGCCGCACTTCTCTTGATGGAGTGCGGCTTTTTTAGTTCAGACCACAAGGATTGATACGATGAAGGGTGATAGACGAGTTGTTGTAACCGGGATGGGAATGGTTTCCCCGGTTGGAAATACCGTAGACGAGAGCTGGGAGAATATCCTTGCAGGAAAGAGTGGCGCGGGACCTGTTCCCCATTTTGATGCTGCTGAATTTCCTGTGACCTTCTCCTGCTCAGTCAAGGAGAGCTTTGATCCACTGGAATACCTCAGTAAGAAAGATCTGCGCAAGATGGACTCCTTCATCCACTACGGGATGGCCGCAGGCGTTCAAGCATTCCGTGACTCCGGTCTGGAAATCACCGAGGAGAATGCTGAGCGCATCGGTGTCTCTATCGGCTCTGGTATTGGCGGTCTACCCGGCATTGAAAAGGGGCGTGATGCATTGGTTGCAGGCGGCCCTCGCAAGGTCTCCCCATTTTTTGTCCCCTCAAATATCATCAACATGGTCTCTGGCAACCTCTCCATTCTGATTGGCGCCAAGGGTCCTAACACCTCCATCGTCACCGCTTGCAGTACCGCCACGCACAGTGCAGGAGATGCGGCACGCATGATCGTTTACGGAGATGCTGATGTGATGATCACCGGTGGTGCCGAGAACGCGACCTCTCCTGTCGGACTCAGCGGCTTTGCGTCAGCCAAGGCTCTCTCCACACGCAACGATGACCCTCAAACCGCAAGCCGTCCATGGGATGTCGACCGTGATGGCTTCGTGCTGGGTGATGGTGCAGGTGTCGTGGTGCTGGAGGAGTATGAGCACGCCAAGGCACGTGGCGCCAAGATCTATGCTGAGGTGACTGGCTTTGGAATGAGTGGAGATGCCTACCATATGACCTCACCTTCACCAGGCGGGGAGGGGGCATCCCGCTGCATGAACAGCGCGCTGGCTGACGCTGGGCTCAATCCAGATCAGATCGATTATGTGAATGCACACGGCACCTCAACACCTGCCGGTGATGTTGCGGAGACCTCTGCAGTGAAGATGACCTTTGGGGATCACGCCTATAAACTAGCCGTTAACTCAACCAAATCCATGACGGGTCATCTGTTGGGTGCCGCAGGTGGCATTGAGGCGATCTTCACTATTCTGGCGATCCGCGATCAGGTCTCACCACCGACCATCAACATCTTCAATCAAGACCCAGCGTGTGATCTGGATTACGTGGCCAATACCGCACGTGAGATGAAAATTGAATACGCCATCTCCAACTCATTTGGATTTGGTGGCACTAACGGAACACTCGTCTTCCAAAAAATTTGATTGTCGAGCGCCCCGTGCTGGGGGTTGATCTGCTTGCATTGCATGCAGCTAATCCCCAGCGTTACCCCTACCTGCTAGAGAGCAGCGCAACGGATTCATCCTCTCAGGGAAACCACTGGAGCATTCTCTTTGCATTTCCCGGAGAAGTTGTTCGCGCAGCAGAGGGAGCGTTTCTGTCGCGGCTCGACCAGCAATGGCAGCAGGCTGCATCAAAAGCTCTAGATTGCCCCAGCGAACTCCCGTTCCGTGGTGGCTGGTTTCTCTTTCTTGATTATGAGCTGGCGCATCAGATTGAGCCTGTGCTCTCTCGCAACCGATCACAGCCTCCCACTTCCCAGGCCTACGCCCGAAGAGTTCCCGCAGCTATCCTGATTGATCACAATAGTGATCGACTCTATCTGGTCGAAGAGGGGGAGGAGTCAGAGCTAGTTCAGAAGATGGAGATAGATATCCAACAAGAGAGTGTGCTCCCTACCAATCTAGATTCTTTGCCATTGAATCGACTCAGTGAGGAGTCATCGCAACAGTTTCTTGACGGGATTGAACGAATCAAGCGTTACATCATTGAGGGAGATGTTTTCCAGGTCAACCTTTCACGTCAATGGGAAGGAACACTCAAATCCTCCGTCTCACCAGGGGAGCTCTATCAGCGACTGCGCCGCAGTAACCCTGCGCCATTTTCAGGGATTGCTGTCGATGGCGAACAAGCGGTCATCAGCTCCTCTCCAGAACGACTCGTCCGTGTTCGCGATGGCGTTGCTGAGACCCGTCCTATCGCGGGAACCCATCCTCGTGGCGCTACAGACACAGAGGACCAGAAACTTTCCAGCCAATTATTGGACCACCCCAAAGAGCAGGCAGAGCATGTCATGCTGATCGATCTGGAGCGCAATGATCTAGGCCGCGTTTGCCAACCAGGATCCATTGAGGTGAATGAGTTAATGGTGCTGGAAAGTTACGCCCATGTTCACCATATCGTCTCCAACGTACGAGGAGTACTGGCAACCGGCACCACACCTGGTGCAGTGATCCGGGCACTCTTTCCTGGCGGAACTATTACGGGTTGTCCCAAGGTGCGATGCATGGAGATCATTGATGAACTGGAGTCGGCTCCACGCCATGCCTACACTGGCAGCATGGGCTACCTCAACCACAATGGAGATCTTGATCTCAACATTCTGATTCGAACCATCATGCAAGATGGCAAGCAGATTCAGCTACGTGCCGGCGCCGGAATTGTTCATGACTCAATTCCGCAACGTGAACTTGAGGAGACCCGTGCCAAGGCAAAAGGGATGTTGGTTGCATTGGGGGCCGCAGAATGATTCTGGTCAATGGTGCTCCTGCGACGCAACTCGAAATCAGTGATCGGGGACTACAGTACGGCGATGGACTGTTTGAGACCATCGCTGTTATAAAAGGCATTCCACAGCAACTGGATCGGCATTTACGTCGACTGCAATACGGGTGTCAACGTCTCTCCATCCCAACACCAGATGATGCACTACTAACCACAGAAATCGAGCAGTTGCTCCATCAAAACGGTGATCTGCGATCTGTGCTCAAGCTGATGGTCACTCGCGGATCGGGGGGAAGAGGGTATCGTCCACCTCCAGCACCAGAACCCACCCGCATTCTTTCACTTTCTCCATGGCCCATTTACCCTCCCTCTGAACAGGGGATACGGGCAAGGCTCTGTGAAACCCGTCTTGGGAGTAACCCTGCATTGGCCGGCATCAAGCACCTTAATCGTCTCGAACAGGTGCTGGCTCGTAATGAGTGGAGTAATCCTGAAATCGCAGAAGGGGTCATGATGGATGGGGAAGGGCGCCTCATTGAGGGAACCATCAGCAACCTCTTTTTGGTTTTTGATGAGGAGATTTACACGCCTGACCTCTCGCTCTGTGGCGTCAATGGCGTGATGCGTGCGCTGCTGATCGATCAACAGAGAGAGGCCGGGAAAGAGGTCGTCATTCGCCCCATTCACCAGAACGAGCTGAAGCAAGCGGATGAGGTGTTCTGTACCAACAGTCTGATTGGAATCTGGCCGGTACAACAAATTGACGCCCTGCGATTTGATGCCCCAGGCCCCGTCACCACCGATTGTATTCATCGTCTGAACAGGCCATCATAGCGCCCCATGACAACAGGACAGTTCATCACCGTTGAGGGTTCCGAAGGGGTTGGTAAAACGACCAATCTCAACCATATCCGCCAGCAACTACTGGCTGCGGGAGTTGAGGTCGTAGAGACTCGGGAACCCGGAGGAACGCCGCTTGGAGAAGAGTTGCGAGAACTCCTCCTTGACCACCGCCACCATGGCATGTCCGAAGATACTGAGTTGATGCTGATGTTTGCTGCCCGTGCAGAACATCTTGCACAGGTCATTCGACCAGCCTTGAGTGCCGGGAAATGGGTGCTATGTGACCGATTTACTGATGCCAGCCACGCCTACCAGGGTGCTGGACGAGGGATCTCCGGGCAACGGATTGCACAACTGGAAACGTGGGTCCAACAGGGGCTCCAGCCCGACTTCACGCTGTTGCTTGATCTAGACCCTGAGATTGGAATGGAGCGCGCTGGAAAGCGAGGCGCACTGGACCGCTTCGAGAAAGAGCAGATCGACTTCTTCCATCGTGTACGGCAAGGTTATCTGGATCGAGCAAATCAATTTCCTGAACGCTTCCATGTGATCAACGCTGCCGAGTCCATTGAATCGGTCCAGCATGCCATTGATGGTGCGCTGATCCCTTTCATTGAGCGCTGCACCCATGGCTAGTCCACTTCCCTGGCAGCAGAAAAATTGGTCTGCCATTCAACAACGCATCCATCAGCAACGGATTCCCCACGCCTTGCTGCTGCATGGCCCGGAAGGGACTGGTAAAAACCAGTTTGCTGAAGCACTGGCTCAGAGCCTGCTCTGTAATCAACCAAACCGTACGGGCACTTGGGAGGGAGAAGGGTGTAGCCAATGCCCATCATGCAAACTATTTGCAGCAGAGAGTCACCCTGATTTTCATCCGCTGCAGCCGGAAGAGGGGAAACAGATCCTTGCGGTAGACCCAGTTCGAGAGATGGTTGGAGAGCTGGGTTATACCCCTCAGATTTCTCAGCATAAAGTGGTTGTCTTGCAGCCCGCAGAAACGATGAACCGTAACGCTGCCAACAGCCTTCTGAAAACGCTTGAAGAGCCTGCTGGAGAGTCCATCATGATCTTGGTCTCTCACGCGCCTGCGTCTCTATTGCCCACCATCCGTAGTCGCTGCCAACAGATCGCTTTCCCGCCGCCTTCACAGCACGAGGCGTTGCGATGGCTCGAGCAGCAGGCAGAAGTGGATGAGGTGTCGGCAAAAGAAATTATTGCATTGGCAGAAGGCGCACCGTTCAAGGCACTCACACTGTTTTCCAATGACCTGCACAATCATCAACAGCAGATGGGCAAGGAGCTTGTTGCGCTGCTTCAGGGAAAAGAGAATCCCATCCAGGTTTCACTGCGCTGGAGCAAACAAGATGCCGCCATCACACTGCGTTGGCTACAGCAGTGGGTTACCTCTCTCCTCAAGGGACAGAGTAGGGGAGAAGCACATTCTGCGGAACCACTTCGCACCCTATCTCTTCTATTGAAAAATATCCCTACTCAGAGACTCTTTCTCTTCCTGGATCAGGTGACTGAGGCTATTGCTCTTTCGACCACTCCGGTTAATAAAGAGCTGCTTTTTCAGGGGCTATTGATGGATTGGAGTAAATTTCGATGATTGATTCTCATTGCCACCTCGATCGTCTAAAACATGCCGATGGAGAAACCCTATCAGACGCACTTACGCGAGCGAAAACAGAGGGAGTACACGGCTTTCTCAACGTCTGCATTGATCTGAAAAATTATGATGCGGTGATTCAAATTGCCGAGTCAGACCCGAGCATTGTGGCCTCTGTTGGGGTACACCCCAATGAGATGGAACAGCCCGAACCAACGCTCGATGAGCTTCTACAGCGGGCAACACACCCCAAAATCGTTGCAATTGGAGAGACAGGACTCGACTACCACTATGTCACCGAAGGGCTGGAGCGACAACAGCAGCGTTTTCGCACCCATATTGAGGCCGCGAAATCTTGTGGAAAGCCACTGATTATCCATACCCGAGAGGCTCGAGAGGATACCATTCGAGTCATGCAAGAGGAGAAGGCGACAGAGTGTGGTGGGGTGATGCACTGCTTTACTGAATCTAAAGAGATGGCAAAACAAGCGCTTGATCTTGGTTTCTATATCTCTTTCTCAGGCATTATCACCTTCAGAAATGCGCAGCCACTGCGTGATGTCGTCCAAATGGTTCCCGAAGATCGACTGCTGATTGAGACCGATTCTCCCTATTTGGCGCCGGTTCCTTATCGCGGAAAGCCCAATCAACCCGCTTATGTGCGCCAGGTTGCAGAGCAGGTCGCAGAGTTGCGCGGCTGGAGCGTTGAACAGGTGGATCAAATTACCAGCAAAAATTTTGAGCAGCTATTCGACACCTCGTTTTAAGGATACTCCGCAAGCCATTTAACCACCTCTTCCAACTGCTCCATTGGCGTGTAGTAGTGTGGTGAGAGGCGAATACCTCCAGAACGGACTGCACACTCAACTCCTTTATCCTTCAAATAATTAAATAAACATCCTGAGCTATTTTCTTTTATTTGAAAAGTGACAATTCCAGACTGCCTCATCTGTTCTGATGCAGTCACCAGCGTATAGGCTGGAAGTCTCTCAACCTGTTTCATGAGAAAACGGGTACGCTCCAGCACACGACTTTCTACCTGATCCATTCCCAAATCTTCCAGTAAAGAGAGGGATGCCTCCAGGGCATGAATTCCAAGCATATTGGGACTACCCGGTTCAAATCGTCTTCCACTACCCGCAATCGTCCAGTTTTGATCCTGCTGGCAGCAGCCGGAGTTCTCACCAGATGAGGGATCTGCTTCAAATTCAAACGGAAATTCGCGCATATGCCAGCCAAATTGACGCAATTGGAGCCGATCTCTGACATTGGGGTTTGTATATAACAGCGCACAACCTTCAGGAGCAAGCATCCATTTGTGTCCATCTGCGACCACAAAGTCTGGAGAAATGGCCTGACCATCCATTATTAACGCCCCAAGACTTTGAATCCCGTCCACACAAAATAGAATCCCACGCGAACGACAAAATGACCCAATCCGCTCCAGGTCCATTCTCAATCCCGTCCCAAACTGAACGGAACTGATTGAAATCAAACGTGTCTCACCATCAACTGCATCAAACAGTGCATCTTCCGGCGTTGTCGCACTGTCCAACGCCGCTTTGCGGGTAGAGACCCCATCATACTTCAGCGACTCCCAAACCATCGTATTGGATGGAAACTCCTGATTTGAGGTCACTACATTTTCACCAGACTTCCATGGCAGCCCATGGGCCACCACAGAGAGCCCCTCAGAGGTATTTTTCAGTAACGAGATATCATCCGCACAACCAATACCAACCAAGCGGCTGAGTCGCTCACGGAGTCGCATCTCAATCTCAAGCCATTGCGGATAGTGACTGGATCCCATTGAACCATTCTCTACAGCAAAAGCCTGCACAGCCTCCACAGTTCGCTTCGGCCAAGGTGAGACCGCCGCATGGTTCAGGTAAATCAAACCTGATGTCAGTTCAAAATCATCCATTCAGTGATCATACCGCACATATTTACTGCAAAGCTCCGGGATTCGCGTTGCTTCGAGATTCTCTACATGGTGCGCATAATACATATTATGTTAAATAAAAGAAAGACTGACAAAAGGGAGACAGAGCACCAACACTCTTCCCCATCTCCTAAGACTCTTTATCACTAGAGACCCCAAACCAGAATGCCTCATCCTTTTCCAGGAACATCTCGACCGGCATCAGATGGGTGCCATCACAGGAAAAGTTGACCTCCACCAGACCACTGATGATATTGAATGAACCTGTTCGCAGGTAGACCACCTCATCCGCCTTACGCAGCTCACGGAAGCGTTCAAGGATGGGACGCACCATATCGGTCATGATCTTTGCATTTTCAGGGTAAGCCCTTTTGGGATACGCCAGACAGATTGATGGGTCGAGGATCTCTTGCAGGATATGGGTATGTTCGTCGTAAGGATCTTCTGTCACCCAGAGTGTGGCACGTGAGCTGGGAAAGCGCATGGCAACACGGAAAATCCCCCGCTCGACCACCAGTTCATCCAGAATGTTGATGACATCTTCGATGTACTCGTCCATCGCTCGGGGCACAAAGCGCTGGTGAAAAAGCTGCTTGCGGATCGCAGGATCCCCTTTGAATTGGCGCCAGGTGTACTGGGGGAAAAGTGCATGCTCTTCTTGAGGCAGTCGTCGTAGATCAAAATCCCCCACCAAATGACCAATCAATGCGCCTGCCTCGTTATGGATCGGCTGAATTGCAGTGATACAACTTCGGTGCAGTTTTTCGCTGATGTAGACCTCGGTCAGTCGCAAATGATCACGGCTACGCTGAACCAGATAAGGGAGCAGTGACTCGTACTGTCCCTTCTCATGAGCCAGCGCCTCCTCACTGGTCACTTTGTCACTATGGTGCTGCCCGCTCTTTGTGACGGTATAGAGGCGCTCACAGAATGAGAGGTCCGCCCAGGGCTGCAGACTCTTCCCCAGAAGGTGGTTGAGCTTTTCTAGCTGCTCCCAGTGGGTCGCACACTCGGCAGCGAGCGTTTCCATGGTGGGCTGCAGAAACTCAATCAGAACCTTGCGGCGTTTTGTAATGGTCTCGGAGAGCTGGGATTTCATCGCGATTACACTCTATTTCCATGCGATTGCAGTGGTTGCAGCCCTTTGGGGAGCCGCTATATGATTGGGGAATGGCATCGATCTTCCGAGTAGAACTTGAGCGGTCGGAGGCCACGCTGGAGTACGACTGTAGCAGTGAGGAGAGTCTGCTTCAAGCGGGTCTGCGTGCAGGTCTTCCATTGCGTTATAAATGTACCAATGGGAGTTGTGGAGAGTGCCGTTCTCGACTGATTGAGGGGGAGATCACCGCAACGCGCGGTCACGATTTTCCTCTCTCTTCAAAAGACCGGGAAGATGGATGGTTTCTCTCCTGCACACACGCCCCTGCCTCTGTGGTCTCTTTTTCGGCCCCACTGTTTGATGATGCAATCGAGATCCCTCACCAGACCATCAAGACTAAAATTCGGCGCCTGGAGTTTCCACGAGAGGAGTTGGCAATCCTGACCTTGCGTACGCCCCGCTCCAATACGCTGCAATTTCTGGCTGGTCAGGAGGTGATGCTCTCCCATCTGCTGACGGAACATCGCTACCCCATCGCCAGTTGCCCCTGTAATGGCATGGAGCTGGAGTTTCACATTCAGCACCACCCGTCTGACCCTTTTTCCCAGCTTCTCTTCTCCTCATTGAGGCGTGGAGAGAGTGTCACCATTGATGGTCCTCGCGGCCAGTTTGTGCTGAATGAGGTCTCCGATCGTCCATTGGTTCTGATTGCATGGGAGAGTGGATTCGCGGCTATTCGCAGTCTGGTTGACCACTTCGTCTCTCTAGAGATGGAAAACTCGGTATCGCTCTATTGGGTTTCAACACACCCCCCCTATCAGGCGCAGCATGCCCGCGCTTGGGGTGCGGTGATTGATCAATTTGATTACCACTGGGTAAAACCACAAGCGGCCGATCTGGAGCAGCAATCAGAACAGCTCATTGAACAGGTCGTTCAGCAGAATGATCTACGTAGGTGTGATCTCTATCTCTCTGCTCCGGCGGAGATACTGATTACCCTCGGCGGACTCCTGCTGGATGGCGGACTGCCTGAACAGCAGTTCCGTGCAACGCCGCTATAAATACTGCAAAACCTACTCTACGATTTGATAACAGGGCGTATAGACGCTGGTTGGCAGTTTCATTCGGTGCTGTTCAACAAAGCTCTGTAGCATCTCCCCCAGTGGCCCCATGATCTCCTGATCCCCATTCAACTGGTAGGGCCCCTTCTCCTCCACCATACAGATCCCCTGCTCTCGTACATTACCAGCAACCACTCCCGAGAAAGCGCGGCGCAGATTAGCCGCCATCAGATGAGGTTCCTGCCCCTGATGTAGATCCAGGGTTGCCATACTCTCATGCGTCACCTCAAAGGGATGCTGGAGCGTCACATCGATATGGAGCTGCCAATTGAAGAAATAGGCATCCCCACTCTCTTTGCGATGAAGAATCACCTCATCAGAGGCCTTTGCGACCTGGCGGGCCACCTCAATCGGGTCATCCAGAATAATTTTATAGCGTTGCTGTGCCTCATAACCCAACGTCTTTCCGACAAATATATTGAGTTGCTCAAAGTAGTCTCGGCTCGACGCGGGTCCCGTCAAAATCAGAGGAAAAGGGATATGACGATTTTCTGGATGCAGCAGAATTCCCAATAGATAGAGCAGCTCTTCTGCCGATCCAGGGCCACCCGGAAAGAGAACAAAAACATGACCTGTTCGGACAAAGGCCTCCAGTCGTTTCTCAATATCCGGGAGTACCACCAGGTTGCTGACAATCGGATTGGGCGGCTCTGCAGCGATGATGCCCGGTTCAGTCATGCCGATGTATCGACCCTCCCGGTTTCTCTGTTTTGCGTGGCCAAAGGTGGCCCCTTTCATCGGCCCCTTCATCGCACCTGGACCACATCCGGTACAGATATTGAGACCACGCAGCCCTAGCTCATATCCAACCTCCTTGGTGTACTCGTACTCCTCCAGATCAATCGAGTGCCCCCCCCAGCAGACAACCAATCCGGAACGATCATGTTGATCAAAGATGGTGGCCCGTCGCAGGATATGGAACACCGCGTTGGTGATCCCCTCACTCTCATCATCCTGCTCACTGAAGTAGTTAGTATTGCGGGTCTCATGTGCAGAGTGGATATCCCGAACCACCGAGAAGAGATGCTCTCGAATCCCGTTAATCAACTCCCCGTCAACAAAAGCCTGCTCAGGTGCATTTCTCAGCTCAAACTGGATCCCCCAGTCTAGCTGATGAGGAATGATGTCAAAATCATGATGCTGCTCAAGCACCTGCTTGGAATCATCAATATCACTTCCGGTATTGAGTACCGCCAGCGCACAGCGACGAAATAGCTCATGCAGGGTTGCAGCCTCATCACTATGGCCCAGAATTTTCTGCACCTCGTGTTGAGAGAGCACCCCCAGCGTTCCGTCAGGAGAGATGGTGGCATTGATTCGCCCTTGATTAAACTGACTCATCTCACGCTCCTAATGATTGAGGTGGATCGCCACACGACGACGATGGCTGCCGTGGCGATGCTCCCAGAGGAAGATGCCCTGCCAGGTACCCAGCATCAGCCGACCATCGAGAAAAGGAATGCCGATAGAGGTTTGCGTCAGTGCCGATTTGATATGGGCGGGCATATCATCTTCTCCCTCGCTGGTGTGGGTATAGAGTGCATCCCCTGCCGGGACAAGACGACTGATCCACTGCTCAAGATCGCGCTGACAGGAGGGGTCTGCATTTTCCTGAATGGTCAGACTGGCTGAGGTATGGCGTACAAATAGTGTACAGAGCCCCTCACTCACCCCGCTTTCCGCTACGGCCCCCTGAACAGCACTGGATATCTCCACCATTCCTGCGCCACGCACCTCAACTTCCAGCTCCTTGATCATTGAGCATTCCTTATTCAGATCAACAACCGTTATCATACCCCAATGGCAATGGACACCAACACCCTCCTGCAGATCGACCGGGATCATCTCTGGCACCCCTATACCTCGATGACACACCCAGTGACCAGCTATCCCGTCACCCACGCTCAGGGAAGCATGCTGACGCTGGAGGGAGGGCAACAGTTAATCGATGGCATGTCTTCCTGGTGGTCTGCTATCCATGGTTACAACGTTCCAGAAATTAATCAGGCACTACAGCAGCAAATTGAACACTTCTCCCATGTCATGTTTGGGGGACTCACCCACCGCCCCGCAGTCGAACTGGCCGATCGCCTACTGAAACTAACCGCTGATCCACTACAACACATCTTTCTTGCCGACTCAGGGTCAATCTCGGTAGAGGTCGCGCTGAAGATGGTACTCCAGTACCAGATTGCCAGGGACAAGCCAGGCAAACATAAAATAGCGGTCCTTCGTGGTGGCTACCATGGTGATACCTTTGCCACCATGGCACTGGCTGATCCCGATAATGGTATGCATACGCTGTTTGGAAACCTGCTACAACAGCATCTGTTTATTCCCAGACCAACATGCCGTTGGGGGGAGAGATGGGATCCGCGCAGCATGGACCCACTCCATGCGCTGCTGGAAAAACATCACAGCGAGATCGCGGCTCTAATTCTGGAACCTGTTGTTCAAGGAGCTGGAGGCATGTACTTCTACCATCCCGAGTATCTACGTCAGGCCCGGACACTGTGTGACCAATATGATCTATTGATGATCGCCGATGAGATCGCAACAGGCCTGGGTCGTACAGGCGCCCTCTTTGGTTGTGATCATGCCGAAGTCACGCCTGACATTCTCTGCATCGGCAAGGCATTGACGGGCGGTACGATGACACTGGCTGCCACGCTCACTACAACTCCAGTCGCGGAGACCATCTCCTCCTACGGCAGCGGTGCACTGATGCATGGTCCCACCTTTATGGGGAACCCTCTCGCCTGCAGTGCCGCCAACGCCAGCATCGATCTGCTGCTCGCCTCCCCATGGCAGCAACGCGTTCATGAGATTGAACGCAAACTCAAGAAGGGGTTAGAGCCGTGTCGCTCACTAGAATCTGTTGTGGATGTACGTGTCATCGGGGCCATTGGTGTGATTGAGATGAAGCGCACGGTTGAGCTGAAAGAGATTCAGCCACAGTTTGTTGAACGAGGGGTATGGGTCAGGCCTTTTGGGAAATTGATCTACCTGATGCCTCCGTTCATCATTCAGCCTGAGGAGCTAGAGCAACTGACAAGCGCTGTGGTTGATGTCGCTCGATCACGTTGAGTGGCGCCGATTTTCCGGCTCGAGCGGTAGCCAGACCGTTGCCTTGGCACCCTGCTCCACTCCATCGCTCTCGAGTTTGATAGTTCCGCCAAAGCTATTAATGAAATTGCCACTGGCGTGAAGGCCAACGCCACTCCCCTTGGATTTGCTGCTCTCTCCAAAAACGAATAGTGAGTCAATTCGCTCCTGTTCGATCCCGGCCCCATTATCTTCAACCGTTAACTGCAATCCTGGTCGCCCTTCCCTGAGTTTTCGAATCAGCTGAATCTCTACCAACCGCTCTTTTCGGGAAGAGGCACTGGCCGCCTCAATACCATTCTTGACCAGATTAACCACTGCCTGAAAGAGTTGGTTTCGTGGCAGATGGACCTCCGTCAGATCTGTTTCAACCTCAACATTAACCTCCACGCCATAAGCACGACTCTGAGGCTCCAGCATCGCTACTACATCATAAAGGAAGGGACGAGGGTGAAAACGGACGAGCTGAAAAGTCGGCTTGATATTGCTCTTCTGAAGCTGAATGACCTCAGAGATGTCATGAATACCATGTTCAATCCTGCGCAGCGGCTCCAACAACTTCTCCTCAATCGCCAGATTCATCATCTCACTGCTACGTGTAAGCACAACCTCTCGATCTTCTTCTGAAACCTCTTTACCTGCGGTTGCCAAATGCTGCAGGATTTCCTGCATTTTACTCAGTGAATCTCCCCCTTTTTTCACTTTATAGATTTGTCCCGTCAATCCAGCCAGAACATTTCCAATATTATGCATGACCGAGGAGGACATCTCTGCAATCCCTGACTGGAAGGCGATCATCTGCTCTTTCTCTTCCAGCACACGTTGTTCAGTAACATCACGCACCAATACCAGCTTCTGTTGCTCTTCCTCCCCCTCCAGCAGCGGGGAGTAGGTCAACTCAAAGAAACCACGGTCATGCTTCTCATCCTCAAACAGCAGCAATTCACTGCTTGTTGTCTTGGCACGTAACAGTTGGCTTACCTTCTCCTGGAGCTCTCCTGGAAACAGCCCAACAAACAACGTCCCTTCTTGTTCTGTAGCCTCTGGAAAAAGAGATCGAGCCGCCGGATTGCTGACCACAACAATGTTATCCTGGTTCAACAGAAAAAGGGGATCCTTCATGTTTTCCATAATTGAGGTGAGCTGATCATTGCTCTGCCTCAAATCGTGGGTGCGTTCTTTGACTTTCTCTTCCAAGGTGGCCAGCAGCTGCTCTCGCTCGAGACTGAGTTGCTCCTCCCGTTCCATGCTCTCCTGCAGCACCTCAACCCCCTCACAGAGGTGAATGAGCTCTTTGGAGCTATAGTGCTTGAGCGACTCCTTCTCCTCCTCTCTCGACTCAACACGGCGCAGGTAGTGATCGACTCGGTGAATTGGGCGCACCACCAAAATTCTCACCATGACAAACAACATCAGCGCCATCAGAAGCGCGCCTATTGCAATAGCGCGAGTGATGTTATGAACCTGTAGCTTCAGTTGATCAAAACGGTCACCCAAATCCCAGCGCAGAGCAACCACCCCAAAGCGCTCCTGATGGAAGACCACCTCTAGGCGATTAGTGAGAATCCTGAGCTCCTCATCACCCTCCCACCGGCTTCCGTAGTAGTTGCTCTCGCAGTTTGGGATGGACTCCCCCCAGTGTAAAAGGGGCGTGTTGTTGTAGTTACAGAATTCTGCACCAATCAGATCCGGATGAATCTCGATCATCGCCTCCAGGGCAGACTCGAGAATGGGAATATCTTCACTCAGCAAGGCATCGAGCAGTGTTGTTGTGAAGAGCTCTGTCCGCTTCTCAACGTCCTGCTCAAGATTGGCAAGCTCAGCACTATAGAGAATTCGAGAAAATACGATGCTCCCGATCCACAGCAATAGCAGACTCCCCCCCAACATCCCCCAAAAGGTCTGGGTCCCAATGGACCAGTGGCGAAATGAGGGAGGTATCACGAAACTAGACGGGTACTATTCGAAAAACTGTCCACTATTATGAATCGCCTGACGGACCGAGTCATAAGCACCATCATCAGCAGGAAGGAAGCCATCTTTTTTCAACACCTTCAATGCTTTTGGGTCATCAAACGCCAGTAGTATGCGAATCAGTGCATTCTCAACCTTTGGCGAGATGCCCTCTCTCACAGCCCATGCCTTGGTCGCCAACTTAAACTCTTTCAGGACTCGAATCGCTCTTCCCTTCTTGACCAGCTTTTTGAAGGTTGATGACTTGAGTGCTCCTGCATCAAACTGCCCTGCCGCAACGGACTCGCCAACTTTGTCATGGCGCCCCAGGTAGGCATGCTTTTCTAGGTCAGCAGACTTGACTCCCGCCTCCGCTAGCAATAGCTGTGCAAAGTAACGCCCAATGGTTGACTGCTCACTACCAAAAGCAAAACGCTTTCCTTTCAGATCAGCCATCGACTGCAGATCACTATCCTTGTGGGCGATGATGTAGCCGCTGCGCATTTTTTTGCCCTTCTTGCTCTCCATGGCAACCAGAGCAACACCAGGGTTCTGATCTTTTGCCAACACATAGGAGGCTGGTCCAAAGCGGGCAAAATCAACAGCCCCCGTTGCCAGCTTCTCAATGGCCTGACCATAGGTTGGGGAGATTCTGGTATGGATCACCACTTTCTCGCCCAACTCCTCAGAGAGTCGCTGCTCAAGCTGACTCAATACAGGTCAAAACTGTGCAACAACCGCAGAGGGTTTGTCAGATGCATAGAGTCCAAAGCTAAGCGTTGTTTGTGCCTCCGCGCTGCCCATGAGTAGTAATAGGCTCATTCCACCGATGAGATACTGCTTCATTTCATGTTTCATTTTTGCTCCTCTATATTCATAGTTGTTTCAAGTCATATTACATCTTATTGGAGATCATCACGGCTGTCGAAGTCGATCGATCTCTGCCTCTCGCTGACGATCTCGCGCCCAGAAAAAAGAGAATGTTCTCGCTGCCTGATCAACTTCCTCAGCAATAAACGGTTTCCTTAGATAGAAAAAGCCATCCCCCAGTGGGCTCGATCGGATCTGATCCAGCGAATAATCTGCGTACGCAGAGACCAGAACGATATAGAGTCTTGGATCAATCGCTTGAAGGCGAGCGGCACACTCCACGCCATCCATTCCAGGCGGCATCCGTATATCGAGGAAGACCATCGTAAATGGGGCTTTCTGGTTGGCCGCATCTTCCACTAGAGTGATTGCCTGCGCTGCAGAATTGGCCTCGACCATCTCTCTCTCACCGGAATCTGATACTGGGTCCACTGGCGGTGATTGATGTAGTAGCTCGAGCAGGTCTGCGGTCTCATCAACCGGTTCTACCAGAATCTCTCGATAAGCGCTCAACACTTGTGGGTCATCATCAACGACTAATATTTTCTGCCTCAATGGCTCTGCTC
This sequence comes from uncultured Piscirickettsiaceae bacterium, assembly GCA_964551545.1. Classification (GTDB taxonomy): domain Bacteria; phylum Pseudomonadota; class Gammaproteobacteria; genus Thiopontia. The sequence continues at coordinate 50,331 of CAZKCT010000003.1, forward strand.
CTCTAACCTTCCCCGTACAACTTTTATAGTATACGAACCACTATCTGGATGGAGGATCAATTATCTCACTTCTACAGTAAAAATGGGTACTTAGCTGCATCATTATCGATTCCAAACTCTGGAAGCTCTCTCATTGCATAACCTGATCTCCCCACAGCTGCCACACTACGACATCATTGGCATGTTGCTAAGGGAGCGATGGAGTGGACTGGCTTTTGAATAGGCTGCTATTACCAGAAACAGCAGAGGAGCCACAACGCTTCTGATTAAATTCATCACGTCACGGCCCCTCTTAATCGGAGAATTGAACCTAAATCAGATCAGCTGCAATCCGAGAACACCCTCCATTTTCTCTGCGGTCTCCGATTTACCGGTACGACTATCCCCAACCAGCGCAACAGTGATACTCACCTCTTCTCGGCTCTCTCCAGTGCGCTCCCGCTTCTCCGTCGCCAGCTCCTTGATCAGGTCGATCAGGTCCTCGGCAAGACGTGCTGGTGCCAGTTGTTCCACCTCGTTACGGTCCTGATAGCCACAGCGAGTCAGGTCCTCATCACCATTCTCACTGTAGACCCCCGCCATCAACTGACTGAAGGCAACCCCCAAGCGTAACTCTTTACGCTTGACCAGCCCTTCTGCAACCTTCATGAATTGCGCCTCGTTATCGAGATATTGCTCATAGAGGTCAGGGTGCAATACTTCACCTTTTGCATCTCTCAACAACGGGAATGGATTGGCCCAGTAACTACTCTCTTTTGAGCCACGGTGAGTGTGGGTGCTGCCTGCGGCAACCCGCTCCCCAAGGCGGAAGTGTTCCATCGCCTCATCCACCCCCATATCAGCGGAGATCGTGGTCTCCTTCTGCTCGACCAGCTCAAAGTTGTTCATATAGAGCAAAACATCGAGTGGATCGCCAGTCATCACCTCAGTATCTTCCGTGACGGGCACAATCTGGCGGGCATTAGAACCAGTGTCTTTGTTGTAGCCCACCTCTCGACCAATCATCAGCAGTTTGGCCTGCTCACTGAAGCCATCCAGACAGGCGAATGCGCCCGTCTCTGTACCATAGAAGATGGGGTGAATGCGGCCATCCGTCCCTTTCTCCAGCGAAAGACGCCCCATATCATCCGCCTTGATCAACATCTCTGCGATGTAAGGCCCCTCTTGGTCATCAAAACGGACGACATAACGGGTACAACCACAATGCAGTGGTAGCTCGCCCTTACGAATCGCCAGCACGTTATGCAGCGTCAAGATCGGCTTCTTGCAGTAGCCAAAATATTTCAGTTCATCACGATTGGGGACCAACCCAACCAGCAGATCATTCTCCTGATCCCAGTAGTAACCAAGATCATCAGCAGGTGCATTCGGATCACCGAAGATGAAGACCCCATCGGGTCGACGGTCCTGCTGAATGTCGTCAACGCTGGCAAATGGGAAGAGATTGAGCAGTCCAGGCTCCATCTCCACAGTGCCACGAGACTTATGAAGATAGGCCACAATCAGCCAAGAACCGACCTGCAGCGGTACAGAGACCCAGTCATCAGCATTGAAAGTGTCAAAGTTCAGAGGATTATGGTCCAGCTCGAAAAATGGCTCTGCACGTTTATTGGAGGGTGTCGAGTAATCCACACCTGTACGGATATCTGCCGCAATGGTCAACGGCACATGAGAGAGCGGAATATAGTCCGCAGGCAGATTAAAGTAGTGCCCCGAGATCTCTCCAGCCGTCACATTGGGTGAAGCATCCAGCCCTTGAGTACGGCGCACACCATGCTCCAACCCCACTTTGCGTAACAATTGACGCCGCGTATCCAGAATCAGATCCGAAAGTGCAGAGGCTTTTTCCGTGACCTTATCTTTAACAGAGTCTGGAGACTCGAGGCCGGTAGAGACCACATCATTTTGCAATCGCACCAGGCGAGAATAACTACTGGAACGGAAATGGTGGAAAGCACCATCAATAAATTTAACCAGATTTCTGGCCTGCTCTTTTTCGACCCCTTCCAGCCTTCCTGGCTGCCCCAGGATGATCAAGTAATCCCGAGCACACACCTTCTTAATGAAATCGACCTTATGGATCGCCTCATTGTGACGCCGCGCATCACGGTGGTCAAGATTATCAATAAATTCGCTTTTATAGATTTTCAAAAATCGTGAAAACGGTAGACTTTTGATTAACTGCTCTGGGGTATTGCATCCCTCTCGAATCTCTAGAATTTGCTCCATTGGGTCCATCCATATACAAAAAGGATCTGCATACTATCACACTGTCCCTTACCCATTTAGCTATACAGGCATTAGGGAATTGATGACTCAATCAGTATCTCAAATGGGGGCGTCACCATCAGACAGCACCGGGAACACCTCCACCCTTAATGATTAGCCAAAAGTAGATATTCTTTACATCCATTAAAAAAGCCTGCATGAGCAGGCTTTTTTAATGCTCGAGAACAAAAAGACTTTATCCCTGATTCTCAATTCTTAGTGCATCACGACCACCATGTTTCGCCTCTGCCGCAACCACCCATTTCGGGGATCGGCCACGACCGGTCCAGGTCTCCCTATGGTTATCAGGATTACGATAAACAGGTTTAACTTTGGCACGTTTACGAGCTGGCTTCACTTTTGTACCGGCCGCAAGCTTCTTGATGGTGTCCGTACCATACTTCTTGGCCAGAGCAGCGAGCTCTTTCTGGGCCTTCTGGTTGGCACTATTCTCTTTTTTTCTGCGGTTAACCTCTGCCGTTACATCTTTAAGCAGTGTCTCCAGCTTTGCATCTGACATCTTATTAAGCTTCATTCTATCTCTCTTTTAGAAGGTTTAATATTTGTAATATTTCATCAATATTTATTTATCGAACGTTCGATACTCAATATTTGATAAGGAATATATTACAAAGAAACAGAAAAAACAAATCTAATTATTCAATTATTAATTCAATCGTGATTACATGATGCAGAAAGAATATTTTTCATCCTTAATAATTGGTCCAGGATTTCCCCAATACTTCGGCCTGCCTCCATCTCTACATCAATTGAGATCTGTGCTGTATGACTCTCCCGATCCGTTGAGGTATTGATGGCGTCGATATTGATCGACTTATTTCGAAACAGTGTTGTAATGTCATTCAGTAGACCAGAACGATCATGCGCCTTGATCAAAAGTTGATGTTTCTGCATGGAGGACTCATTCACCCCCCAAGAGACCTCAATCACTCGCTCCGGCTCCGTCTCAATCAAGTGGAGCGCATTGGGGCACTCCTGATGATGAATGGTGATGCCACGGCCTCGGGTAATAAATCCAATAATAGGATCCGTATTGGTTGGCTGACAGCAGTTGGCAAAGCGGGTCATTAATTTTCCCACCCCCCGGATTGAGATCGCATCCGGGCTACTCTCCTCTTCCTGCACCGCTTTGCGGGGACGCTTCTTCTGCACAGGGGGCGGAGAAACTAAGGTAGAAATCCCCCCGGCCAACTGACCGCAGGTAATATCCCCCTGTCCAATCGCAGCGTGCAGCGCTTCCAGGTTTTTCTGTTCATAACGCTGCACCAAATGCTCAAGTGGAAGATTGGGAGATCCAGCACGAGCCAGTTCCCGCTCTAAAATAGTGCGCCCGGCTGCCACATTCTCTTCATAATCCTGTTTACGGAACCACTGCCGCACACGATAACGGGCGCGCGAGGTGTGGAGATAGCCCAAATTTGGATTCATCCAGTCCCGAGTCGGACCACCCTCTTTGACGGTGAGAATCTCAACCCGCTGCCCCGACTGCAGGGGCTGATTTAGCGGAATGATCTTCCCATCAATCTTGGCACCACGGGTGCGGTGCCCTAGCCCCGTATGGATGCTGTAAGCAAAATCGAGTGCAGTCGCCCCCTCTGGAAGCTCTACGATCTCCCCTTGAGGAGTCAGCACGTAGACCAACTCTTCCACCATTTCATCGTGAAACTGATCGACCATCCCCTCCTGCTCTGAAAGCTCATCTTTCCACTCCAGCAGTTGGCGCAGCCAGTTAATCTTGCGCTCAAAGCCAGGATCGTAACGGGTCCCCTCTTTATAGCGCCAGTGCGCAGCAACCCCCAGCTCTGCCGCATCATGCATCTCATGGGTACGAATCTGAATTTCTAACACCCTTCCCTCCGGCCCATGAACCGCAGTATGAATCGAGCGATAGTTATTCCCTTTGGGGTTGGCAATATAGTCGTCAAACTCCTTGGAGATATGGGGCCAGAGACCATGGACAATGCCCAGTGCTGCATAACAGTCCGCCACATCATCCACCAGAATTCGCACTGCATGGAGGTCATAAAGGGACTCAATCTCTACCTGCTTGCGCTGCATCTTCTTCCAGATACTGTAGAGGTGCTTGGTGCGCCCACTCACCTCCCCGTTCAACTCTGCCTTTTCCAGAGCCTCTTCAATGGTGGAGATAGAGAGCGAAATATAGGAATCTCGTTCACCCCGTTTCTGGTTGAGTTTCCGGGAGAGCTCTTTATAGACGGTTGGCTCCAGTACGCGGAAGGCAAAATCCTCTAGCTTCCATTTAAGCGCCCCCATTCCCAGGCGGTTGGCCAGTGGCGCCAATACATCACGAGTGAGCTGCGCATTCTCTCGACGCGCCTCTTTACTCAACCCCATGGGAAACTGCATCCGCAACAAATGCTCCGCCAGTTTGATCACCACGACCCGCACGTCTTGCGCCATAGCCAGCAGCATCTTGCGCAAATTCTCGTACTGGGACTCTCCGCCTCCATGGTGGGAGTGCAGGTGGAGCATCGTCATCTCAATGGTCCCTTGCAACAGACCAAACACCGTCTCCCCTGTCACCTCCTCCAGATCGACTATTGGATCTATGCCGGTCCAGTGGTGATAGCTGTAGAGCATGGCCGCAGCGACCATCTCACGGTCCTGTGGAGCAATCTCCTCAATCAACTGGGCAGTCGCCTCAATCTGTGGAGCAAGCGCATCCCACTGCTCCGGTTTCAGATTCTCTGCAGCATGGCGAGCAATCCATGCCCAACTCTGCCCAACCTGACTCGACTCTTTATCTTCGCGTTCTTCCATGCGCTTTTCCTGACCGTTTCCCTTTGACCCCCATCTTCTTCCTTGCACCCGTCCGGCTGCGATGTGGACGATTGCGCTGTTCTGCAGGGACTAGATGTTTTTTCCCTGGACCAATGAGATCCTCTCTCCCCATCTCAATCAATGCCTGGCGCAGTAGTGGCCAGTTATTGGGATCGTGGTAACGGAGAAATGCTTTATGTAGCCTGCGTCGACGCCCCCCTTTTGGAATAGGAATGGTATCGCTCTCTCTCTTAATCTTTCGTAATGGATTAAAGGCCGTGTGGTACATGGTGGTTGCCAGTGCCATTGGCGTTGGCAGAAAATTTTGTACCTGGTCAGGGCGGAAACGGTTCTGTTTAAGCCACAAAGCCAACGCTACCATATCCTCATCAGTCGTCCCTGGGTGGGCAGCGATAAAATAGGGAATCAGATACTGCTCTTTCCCCGCTTTTCTGGAGAAGCGATCAAACATCTCCCGGAAACGGTAGAAAGTATCGATCCCCGGCTTCATCATTTTGCTAAGCGGTTCAGACTCAGTATGTTCTGGTGCAATTTTCAGATAACCACCGACATGATGCGTTGCCAGCTCTTCGACATACTCCGGTGAGCGCACTGCAAGATCATAACGAAGCCCAGATGCAATGGAGATCCGCTTCACTCCCGGTAAGGATCGCGCACTACGATAGAGCTCAATCAGTGGCTGATGATTGGTCTCCATCTGTGGGCAGATCTCTGGATAGACGCAGGAGAGTCGTCGACAGGAAGACTCTATCTTGGAATCCCTGCAGCGCATCCGATACATATTGGCGGTGGGACCACCGAGATCGGAAATGCTTCCGGTGAAGCCCGGAACCTGCCGCAGCTCTTCAATCTCTCTCAATATCGACGCTTGTGAGCGACTCTGAATCACACGCCCCTCATGCTCTGTAATTGAGCAAAAAGTACAACCACCAAAACAGCCACGCATAATATTGATCGAAAAGCGGATCATCTCATAGGCCGGAATCCGGGCCTGCTGGTAACTCGGATGTGGAAGACGGGTATAGGGGAGCTCATAAACCCGATCCAGCTCCTCTGTCTGTAGTGGAACTGGAGGCGGATTGACCCATAAAAATTGATCGCCATGCGGTTGCACCAGTGTCCGTGCATTGCCTGGATTGGTCTCGAGATGGAAGATACGAGAGCTATGCGCATAGAGCTGCTGATCGCGTTTGACCTGCTCATAAGAGGGCAGTCGAATCAGGGTGTTTTCTCGTTGGCTCCCTGTGGTTGAGGGTGCACCACTTCCATCGACGGGAAGCTCGGAAAAATCGAGCTGCTTCCATTCAGGTTCCAGAGCACGGTAATCCTCCCCTCGCAATAGCAAGGCAGACCCACGCAGGTTGTGAATCTCCTCGATGGACTCCCCTGCGGCCATGCGGTGTGCCAGCTCTACGATCGCACGCTCCGCATTCCCATAAAGGAGCAGATCAGCGCGTGCGTCCATCAAGATCGATCTTCGTACTTTATCCGACCAGTAATCATAGTGAGCCATTCGTCGCAGACTCGCCTCGATACCACCCAGCACAATGGGGGCTTCTTTCCACGCCTCTCGACAGCGCTGACTATAGACAATGGTGGAGCGGTCTGGGCGCATTCCACCTTCACCACCTGGCGTATAGGCATCATCACGCCGCACACGATGATCGGAGGTGTAACGGTTGACCATCGAATCCATATTACCCGCTGTGACCCCAAAGAAGAGATTAGGCTGTCCCAGCGCCTGAAATGATTCCGCACTACGCCAATCAGGCTGTGAAAGGATTCCAACCCGAAACCCTTGGGCCTCCAGAAGTCGACCAATCAGTGCCATACCGAAACTGGGATGGTCGATATAGGCATCTCCGGTCACCAGAATGATGTCGCAAGAGTCCCACCCCAGCTCATCCATCTCCTCTCGACACATGGGCAACACAGGGGCCACACCAAAACGGTGCGCCCAATATTTTCGCCGGGAGAAAAGGGTATTCATCGGGACATTATACTGGGCTTTACCCCAGAAGCGCCTTGGACAGTGAGGTTCTACTGCTGTTTGAGTTTGATGGTGACCGGAAAGGCAAAGCCTACTTTGTCACTCTCTACCTGATCCGGGAATGGCTCAAAACGGGCCATCGTCACCATGCGCTCAACCGCCTCATCCAACGCCTGATGCCCTGAGCTCTGAATGACTTCGGTACTCAACAGTTTTCCAGCACGATTGAGAACGAAACCAACAATGACCTTCCCTTGTATTTTTAGCTCTTCGGCAACCGCTTTGGGATAGAGGGTAAACTCTCGCAAACTCAGGCGAACTCGAGCACGATAGCCAAAATTGATTCCACCCACTCCTGCATATTGGTTTCTCCAACGGGTCAGTTTTCTCTTTTCGGCAGCTGTCACCTCAGAGGAAGAGGGCTGTTTTGCAGTTTTCGTAGCCGATTTTGATGCGGTAGAGCTCGGTGGCGTAGGCCTCCAGTCCTCAGCCTGAACTTGAGGGAGCTGTTCCATGGTTGCAGCATCGAAGTGGAGCTGCTCAATCTGGATTTCCGCCAGAATCACCTCTGACCCTCCGATCGCTTCTGGAAGTATTTGCTCTTGCGGCAGATCAACCGAAGCACTCTCCAGCTCCTTCAACTCTTCAAATGCCGGAATCTGCAGCTCCTCTTTCGATGGTGCAAGATTCATCGATCCAGAATCTTCAACACCATTCAGAGAGATACTCTCTCCGCCAGATAACGCCGCCACTGCGCTCAGTTCAGGCTCCAGCGCCGCTGCAGTTGGTTGGGGTGCAGCAATCGGTGCAGCGGCCGACGGGAGCACTTCCGCTGCTGCAGCCTCTTGAGGCCCATCCACCGAAGCGGTATCGGGTGTCAGCTCAACCAGCTCTCCCGGCTCCATCTTCAGCTCGACCGGGTCGGGAGCGGCACCTGGAGTCACTTCAAGGACACTATCTGAGGGCGCAACATGGGAAAAGGCCTCTGCCAACTGCTGTTGAGTCTCATCCAGCGAGACCATAGGAATCTTCTCTTCCTCTTGCAATATCTCAGGCTGAACAAGCTCTGGTTTTTCCAATACCACTTGCTCTATGACATCAGGATCCGCCAGTTGTACCGTAAAGGCTCGTTCGCTACTCCCCTGTTGCACCAATGGTGTCATCTGATAGATCGGTAGAAAGCGGACCAGTGCAATGTGCAACAGCAGTGATCCTACAAAGGCGATAAACCACTGGCGAGACCGGATCACCATGGTTAGCGTTGTGCCTCCGTAGTCACCAGCTCAATCTCCTTGACCCCGCTTTTACGGATCTCTTCCAACAACTTCACCAGCTGATGGGCATCCACCCGCTGATCTGCATGAACCTCCACAGAAGGGGGAACCCCATCCCGGTGAGATTGCTCCATCAGATAACGGAGTTGAAAGGCGTTACGAATGGGGCGCTCGCCAACCGCCATATTCCCATCCTGATCAAGAAACAGAGATAGATCCATCCGTTCGACGCGATGCTGACTACTTGACTCTGGGTGCTCAATCTCCCAAAACCCTGGAGAGCGAATGGTTCCAGCGACCAGAAAGAAGATGATCAACAGAAAGATGACACTGACCAATGGGGTCATGTCCAACTCAGAGTGTCGCTTGTGGGAGTATTGAAAACGCATGATCGTGATGCTTAGCGAATCAGGCTCACCAGCGATGCGCCCCCCTCACGAAGCTGGTCCATCACTAGCACCACTTGTTGTAGTGGAAGACCCGCATCTGGACGCACAATAAAACGGGTCTGCGGGCGCTTTTCCAGTAGCAGTGCAGTCCGAGCAGCAATCTCTACCTGCTGCACTCGTCGCCCGTTGAAATCGACAACACCCTGATCATGAACCCTCACCAATGAAGCACCTTGCCAGGCGTTGCTTCCTTTCCCCTTTTCGGCCGGTATATCCAGTGACAAGGTACGCTGCTGAGAGAAGCTAGTGGTCAGCATGAAGAAGATCAACAGCAGGAAGACCACATCAATCAGAGATGTGAGACTCAGCCAGCGCCGTCTCGATGGCCGGGCAAGCGATTCGAACTGCATGACAGAAGCCGTAAGTCTTTATTCAGCGTTTCGAATCACACTCAGGGTCTGGGTGACTGCTTCGCCCATATCCTGACGTGTTCGTTCCACAATCCCTTCTAGCCAATTGACCGCAGCCAGCGCAGGGATCGCAATAGCCAGCCCGAAGGCGGTTGTAATCAGTGCCTCCCAGATTCCACCAGCCAACATGGTGACATCCACCTGGACGCCAGCCTCCTCAAGCTGCATAAAGGCCTGGATCATCCCCAATACCGTCCCCAATAGTCCCAACAATGGGCTGAGGTGGGCAACCGCATCCAGTCCACGAATATAAGAGGTCAAGCGCTCCAGCTGGGTTCTTCCCTCATTCTCCAGCTCCTCTTTCGCGGCACTACTCACTTCTGGGGCAGCGCCAACATCACAAAGCTGAATGGCCCGCTCCATCACCCGCGCAATGGGCCCTTTACGGTTCGAGAGTTCGGTAATCGCAATCTCTTTTTGGCCACGCTCAATAGACTGCAGTGCCTTTCGCACAAAGCCATGGGAACGAAACAGCACCCGCTGTGACTGAAAATGGTAGAGCTTTACCAAGAATACGGCCAGCCCATAGACAGAGAGAGCCAACAGGATGATGGCCACAGGGCCACCTTTACTTACGAGCAGTTCCAGTCCCATGGAGTATGTCCCTTATTTGAAGAGTTTAACCGAAGATTTTGATCCGGTATTGATGCGCTGCATGCAGTTTGCGACTTCTTCATCGCCACTCTTGCAGGAGAGCATCTGATTCAGCAGTACACTGCTGATCTTGTCGCACGTTACATCTTTCATCGGTACCAGCTTGATGACCGTCTTATTGGCCATCACCTGTTGGAAATCCGCAAGGAAATGCGCCGCGATCACCTCTTCTTGATCAAAGGCAAAAAGCTCAGACTTGAATTCTGAAAAAGCGAGATCGCTCTTATTGGAGAAGCGAATATAGGCAACACAAAGATTATCACGCTGCTCCAGTTTATTGATCTCCATGTAGAGCGCATCGCTACTCTTTTCTGCTTCCTCTGACTCAGCTGCTGTCACCGAGAATGAGAGCAGTGCTGCCATCAGCAATCCAGTCCATTTTTTCATCTTGTCGATCCCTCTTGATTTTGTGCAATATTCCATTACTGTGCCCGATTCAGGGACACAAATTCTGATCAGTTACAGTGCAACGCCAGATACTCTAGATCACTGTCTTCGATCTCCCCCAACTCCCATTCACCACGCTGGTTGGCATGCGCGATTGCGGCCTCACGTGCCTCTGCACTCACCTCTTGAGGAATGGAGAGTACCTGTCCTGCATAGATTAAATCGGCATCCACAATCTGATCGCGGTTTGCGCAGAGCAGCAGTGGCCACATTGCTGGATCTCCATAAACGCTTTCCGTGGCAGCCACATCCCACAAGCTACCGCCATCGCCGACCTCAAACTCGCTGACTTGCGGCTGTGTCTGATCTGCTGACTCGGATTCCAGTTCGGTCGCTTCTGGCATGCCGACCTCAACGGTTGCAGTCGTCTGGACCTCTTCAACCTGTCCGGTTTCGTACTCTACGATCTCTGCGGGTTTCTCAGGAACCGGCTGACCAGCCGCTTCTGCGGTCTCAACCGCAACGGCATATTTAGAGCGAACCTCAAGGATTTCATCACACTCTGGCTGTGCGTACTCTTTAGTCCAATAACCGGTATGGATACAATCCCCATATGGGGTACGAACAACTGCACCGAGGGAATCGGTCAAATACCCCTCAAAACTTCCCGCCTCCAGAGCTGTCGCCATAAAGATCGCGGGGACTCCAAAAAATATGCTGTAACCCATTTTTTTCATTTTAGAGCTTTCCTTTTATTCGTTTGATACAAGCAGTGATGGCGAATGCCTCAAAATACTGATTCACTAGCTGAATTCGATGAATACTACTGTAGCTACCCTTTTTTTTCACGGCCTTTTTTGAAGAAAAAAGCGAGATTTTGGCGAAACAGAAGATGGTATGATCCGCAGCTCCATGAACCTTTGATCCGACCCCCACCATGATGCAAAAACAGCTCCTTTCTCTTCTTGTCTCCTTGGCCCTCTCCTCCGTTGCAGCGGCCCAGCAAAGTGCACCCATTGCAAACCCGGAACACCCTGCAGCCCAGACAACTCCTGCACCAGCCCCTCAACATGTGCAGCGCAGCCGCCCAGCCAATAACGAAGAGATCCCTGATGACATCTGGAGCACCATCGCCTCCCCGTTTGACCCCATCGGCGGTGCCCAGAACTTTATGCAGCAGGCACCACAGATGCCTATGATGCAGCAACAGCCACAACAGCCCATCCGCTATCCCGCTCCAGCCATTCCATACGAGATGCCTCCACAAGAGAAGCAGATCGCAGCATACCCGGAAGAGTATTGGAACTGTCTACTGAATAACCTTCAGGGGCTCGGGAGTGATGTGGCTGCCAAGCTGATCACTCGAGCTTGCCAGAAAAAATACCCTAAACGGTAGCGATCCCATCGAGGGCGATGGCGATAAAGATCGTCATCCCCAACCAGTGGTTGTGAAGAAAAGCACGAAAGCAGTCTGCCGGCTCGCGTTTTCGGATCAACCACTGATGATACCCTCCCTGGATAGCTGCCACAGCAAGTCCCATCCAGTAGAAGATGCCGAGCCCAAATGCATCTCCAGCTACAATCAACAACCCCAGCATCAATAGCTGAAACAGCCCAATCATCAGCCGATCATTGTCTCCAAAGAGAATCGCTGTGGAGCGAACGCCTATCTTGAGATCATCCTCTCGATCAACCATGGCATACATCGTATCGTAGACCACCGCCCAACAGAGCGTAGCAAGAAACAGTAGCCAGGCTGCAGGCGGCACTACATCGCTGACCGCCGCAAAAGCCATCGGGATCGCCCAACCAAAAGCGGCCCCAAGAAAGAGCTGAGGAAGGTGGGTATAGCGCTTCATAAATGGATAAACAATGGCCAGCAGGGCCGCTCCGAAGGAGAGCAGAATCGTGAGCTTGTTCATCAACAGTACCAACAGGAAGGCCGCCACAACCAGCACCACAAATAGCGTCAGCGCCTCACGCACGGAAACTTCGCCACTGGTCATCGGACGCGCGGCCGTGCGCCGCACATGGCGATCAACCTTGCGGTCCGCATAATCATTGATGATACAACCGGCAGAGCGCATCAGAACCACACCCGCAACAAACACCACCAGTGTGAGCAGTGGAGGAATTCCCTCTGCGGCAACCCAGAGCCCCCAGAGGGTGGGCCATAACAGCAAGAGGATTCCAATCGGCTTATCCAGCCGCATCAGGCGATAGTAGGCGTTCCACTGCATCACTGTATTTCCTTTTCCTCATCATGAAAGTGTATGGAGCAGATCTGATGATTCTCCCCAATTGGCATCAACACATCCGCCTTTAGGGGAAGTGTATCCAACATGTGTCGAGTCAGTCGCTCATAGTGCGCCACAAACCGGGCCACCTCATCCTCTGTCATCCCCTTTCCCGGGTGACTTTGTCTCAACTTCTGCTCTTGTAATTGCCGCCACTCCAGCACCGAAGAGAACGCGGGTGCTTGTAACATCAAGAGCCGGTCCAGGCGCGCAAAGAGTTGTCGATATGCACCCTCCAGCTGCCGGTTGGCATAACCTCGCCATACCCCTTCGGGATCTTCATTTTGTTCCAGCTGATTGGCAGGCTCCACCAATTCAACTTCTCGCTGAGGCACTGCGCCGACACACCACCCCTCAAGAAGGATCAGATCCAGGCCGCTTGGCGGGCAGTGCCACACCTGTTGATCCGTCGATTCATCCATCGACTTGTCAAAACGGTCCAGCAGTAACTTGTCTCCAGATTTTGCCAGCATCAGCTGGTCAATCTGATGCTGCAGCCGTTGCAGATCATGAGTACCTGGCACACCCCGGGTCGAGAACAGGGGGTGGATCTGCTCTGCTAACTGCTGACGTTGAGATTGCCCAAAATAGTAATCATCAATTGAGAGAACAACACTCTCCAGAGAAAACGCCTCCCTTAACAGAAGCTGAAATCCACCGGCAAATGTACTTTTACCAGTTCCTTGTGCGCCATTGAGTCCAATCAACAATGGGGACTCAGCCACACGACACTGTTGCCGAAGCCACCTTCCAAGCGGGAGATCAACCCGTTCCAGTCGCTGCAAAACAGGGGCAGGATCGACTTGTTGGGTGTGCAGATAATCAACCAGCGTCTGCATCATTCTCCCTATTGGCGGCGTCGCCGAAAGAAATCTCGTAGCAGCGCACTACTCTCCTCTCCCATCACGCCAGAATCGATCTCACAGTGGTGATTCAAAGCATGATGTTGAAGCAACTGGAATTGAGATCCTGCCGCCCCAGAGCGTGGGTCCGTTGCCGCAAAAACCACTCGATCGATCCGCGCCTGCAGAATGGCGCCCGCACACATTGGACAGGGTTCCAGAGTGACATAGAGTGTGGCACCCGGAATTCGATAGTTTTTCTGATGGTTTGCCGCACTGCGAATCGCCTGAATCTCGGCATGTGCAGAGGGGTCATGCAGTGCAATGGGGCGATTCCACCCCTCTCCAATCACCTCATTCTGGTAAACGACAACTGCACCAACCGGAACCTCTTCTTCCGCTTCAGCACGGCGCGCCAGCTCCAGGGCGCGCCCCATCCACTGAAGGTCTTCCGTTACTCCCATTCAATCGTAGCGGGAGGCTTCCCTGAAATATCATAAGCTACTCTTGATATTCCATTGATTTCATTGATTATTCTTGTGGATACATTCCCAAGAAAATCATAAGGGAGATGAGCCCAGCGTGCCGTCATGAAGTCAACTGTCTCCACCGCTCGCAACGAGACCACGTAATCGTACTGTCGATTATCTCCCATCACCCCGACCGAACGCACCGGCAGAAAGACCACAAAGGCTTGGCTGACCGAGTCATAGAGATCTGCTGCCCGCAGTTCAGAGATAAAGATATCATCGGCCTGGCGCAGTAGATCCGCATACTCTTTCTTGACCTCACCCAGAATGCGCACACCGAGACCGGGACCTGGGAATGGGTGGCGATAAACCATATCGGAGGGGAGACCTAACTCCACACCAATCTTGCGCACCTCATCCTTGAACAGTTCACGCAGTGGCTCCAACAGGCTGAGTTTCATATCCTCCGGTAAACCACCTACATTATGGTGAGACTTGATCACTTTGGCCTTGCCCGACTTGGCACCCGCCGACTCAATCACGTCAGGATAGATGGTCCCTTGTGCCAGCCACTTCACATTGCTGAGTTTGCTGGACTCCTCATCAAACACCTCGATGAAAGTATGGCCAATAATCTTGCGCTTCTTCTCTGGATCAGCCTCCCCTTTCAACCCATCCAGAAAACGTTGCTCCGCATCAGCACGGATCACCTTGATCCCCATATGCTCTGCGAACATCGCCATCACCTGATCGCCTTCATTAAGACGCAACAGGCCGTTATCGACAAAGACACAGGTCAGCTGATCTCCTATCGCACGGTGCAGCAAGGCCGCAACCACTGACGAGTCCACACCACCAGAGAGCCCCAACAGCACATCGTCATCACCCACCTGCTCACGAATCTGGGCAATGCTATCTTCAATGATATTGGCGGGATTCCACAGCGCAGCACAGCCACAGATATCCATCACGAAGCGACTAAGAATGCGGTCACCCTGCTTGGTGTGAGTCACCTCAGGATGGAACTGCACACCATAAAAGTGACGGCTCTCATCCGCCATTCCAGCCAGCGGTGCATTATCGGTCGAGGCCATGACAATAAAGCCTTCTGGCAACGCAGCTACCCGATCACCATGGCTCATCCAGACATCCAGTAGACCATGCCCCTCTGGAGAGGTGTGATCCTCAATATCCTTCAGTAGTGCAGTATGTCCATGGGCACGCACCTGTGCGTAGCCATACTCATGGTGATCTGCGCTCTCAGTCTGCCCACCAAGCTGCGCCGCCATGGTCTGCATGCCATAACAAATTCCCAGCACGGGAACGCCAAGCTCGAAGACAACAGACGGTGCAATCGGCGCCTCTTCTGTCGTGGTTGACTCAGGCCCTCCTGAAAGGATGATCCCTTTCGGGGCAAATTCACGAATCGCCTCCTCGCCCATATCCCATGGGTAGAGCTCACAGTAGACTCCTGCCTCACGCACACGGCGCGCAATCAGCTGCGTGTACTGTGACCCAAAATCGAGGATCAGAATTCTGTCATGGTGGATGTCTGCACTCATGGCGTTTTACACTCGGTAGTTAGGGGCTTCCTTGGTGATACTCACATCATGGACATGACTCTCAACCATGCCTGCTCCCGTCACCTGCACAAACTCGGGACGTGTACGCATCTCTTCAATATTGGCACAGCCGGTATACCCCATACTGGAGCGCAAGCCGCCCATCATCTGATGAACAATCGCAGTCATTGGCCCTTTATAAGGAACGCGCCCCTCAATGCCCTCAGGAACCAACTTCTCGGCGCCTGCATTCTTATCCTGGAAATACCGGTCACTAGAGCCTTGCTGCATCGCGCCAAGTGAACCCATGCCGCGGTAAGACTTGTAAGAGCGCCCCTGATAGAGCTCGACCTCACCTGGGGCCTCTTCAGTACCGGCCAGCATGCCACCCACCATAATAGAGTGGGCACCAGCCACAATCGCCTTGGACATATCGCCAGAGTAGCGGATACCGCCATCAGCAATCGCAGGAACACCTGTTCCCTCTAGCGCTTTCACCACATTCGAGACCGCTGTAATCTGAGGCACGCCAACGCCGGCCACGATTCGAGTGGTACAGATTGAACCCGGACCAATACCAACCTTGACTGCATCAGCACCCGCCTTCACCAGATCCAGTGCTGCAGCACCTGTCGCAATATTTCCACCAATCACCTGAATCTGAGGGAAGTTCTCTTTCACCCACTTCACGCGATCGAGCACACCCTGAGAGTGACCATGTGCGGTATCAACCACCACTACATCGACACCGGATTCTGCCAATGCCGTCACACGCTCCTCCGTATCGGCACCAGTACCCACGGCTGCACCAACTCGTAGCCGCTGCTGATCATCCTTACAAGCATTAGGCTTGTCAGTTGCACGCTGGATATCCTTGACCGTAATCATGCCACGTAGCTCAAAACGGTCGTTAATCACCAGAACTTTCTCAATCCGATGAGCATGCAGCAGCTCTTTAACCTGATCTCGGCTGGTCCCTTCAGGCACTGTCACCAGGCGCTCTTTAGGCGTCATCACCGCAGAGACCTTCTCATCCAGTCGAGATTCGAAACGAAGATCTCGACTCGTCACGATTCCAACCAAATCGGTTCCATCAACGACCGGAAGGCCCGAGATGCCATAACGGCGCGTCAGCTCAATCACCTCACGGATGGTGGCCGTTGGGGAGATTGTCACTGGGTCGGTAACAATGCCGCTCTCAAAGCGCTTAACCTTGAGTACCTCGCGCGCCTGCTCTTTTGGAGTCATGTTCTTGTGAACAATACCAACGCCTCCCTCTTGCGCTAAAGCAATGGCAAGACGAGACTCCGTCACCGTGTCCATTGCTGCAGAGATCAGAGGAATATTTAGCTCAATCTCACGGGTCAGACGGGAGCGTAGAGAAACCTCGGCAGGAATAATGGTTGAGTGGGCAGGTACCAGCAAAACATCATCAAAAGTAAGGGCTTGCTCAACAAGGCGCATGTTGTACTCCAAAAACCGGGAACAGAAACAGGGGAGTCGAGAACTCCTGAAAGGCGCGAATTATAAATCGATTGAGGGCGCAAGTCATTCAGAAAGCATCGAGAAAAGTCTACTTCTGTCGAACTACTGCAGAAAATATGAAGATTGTGTGAAGCCTGAAACCATCTACCCCTAAGTCGGTCTATAATTCATACAACAGCAGCAATTCATGAACCAATCAACGAGGATTTTGCCATGAAGAACCATCGCCCACTTACATTGACGCTTACTGCCCTACTGGCAGCCTCCTCTATGCTCATCACCCAGAGCAGCAGCGCAGAATCTTTCTCCGACTATGCCACAGTCATAAAGATCGAGCCCATTGAACGCAAATACACCATCCGCAAGCCTGTCGAGAAATGCTGGAAAGAGACCGTTCGCGTGCAGCGCCCAGGGCGTTCCGACGGCAGCATCACCAATGAGCTGATTGGCGGTATCCTGGGTGGCGTGGTTGGCAACCAGTTTGGTGATGGCGGCGGAAAAGATGCGATGACCATCGCTGGCGCGGCATTAGGTGCCTCTATCGCCAATGACCAAGAGCGCCAACAGGCTGGAAACCGTGCTCCCGGACGCTACAAAGAGGTTGAGCGTTGCGAAACCATCTACGAGACCGAAGAGAAGAGTGAATTCTCCCACTACCGGGTTCAGTACCGCTATAACGGACATCTCTTTACCACCAAGATGAATAGCGCGCCGGGAGATCGCATGCGTGTTCGTGTACAAGTTACGCCCCAGTAATTGCCGACTGGATTGAGCGCACAACGCCAAATCTTTACGGTCTCCCGGCTCAATCGGGAGGCCCGTTTTCTACTGGAAAAGAGTCTCTCCACCTGTTGGGTAGAGGGCGAGATCTCTAACCTCTCCCGCCCCACCTCGGGCCACCTCTACTTCACCCTCAAGGATCAGCAGGCGCAGATTCGCTGCGCGCTCTTTCGCAATCGCCGTAACCTGCTCCGCTTCCAACCCGAGAATGGCGCACAGGTACAGATTCGTGGAACCGTCAGCCTCTATGAGGCGCGGGGGGACTATCAGCTCATCGCCGAGCACATGGAGCCTGCGGGTGAAGGGGCGCTGCAACAGGCCTTTGAACAGCTGAAGAAAAAGCTGCAGCTAGAGGGGCTGTTTGATCCTCAACACAAACAGCCTGTCCCCTCCTTTCCCAAGCGGGTCGGCATCATCTCCTCCCCCTCTGGCGCAGCAATCCATGACATCCTGACCGTACTGAAGCGCCGCTTTCCTTCACTTCCCGTGATTCTCTACCCCACTGCCGTACAAGGCAGTGAGGCTGTGGAGGGCATCATTGGCGCCATCAAGACAGCACAACAGCGAAGCGAATGTGACCTGCTGGTTCTTGCCCGTGGCGGTGGTTCAATCGAGGACCTCTGGAGTTTCAACGAAGAGGCAGTTGCTCGCGCTATTTATGACTGTGAGATCCCAACAATCTCTGCCGTTGGCCACGAGACCGATTTCACTATTGCCGACTTTGCCGCCGACCAACGAGCACCCACCCCCTCGGCTGCCGCCGAATCCATCTCACCGGATCAAGAAGTACAAGCGGCACAACTCCAGCAGCTGGGACAACGCCTCCAACGCACACTGCAGCGTGAAATACAAGCCAGACAGATCGTGCTCAAGGGGTTAGAGAGACGGCTTCGCCATCCCCGAGAGAAAATTCACCAATTCTCCCAGCGCCTCGATGAACAGCAGATTCGACTACAGCGAGCCATTCAGATGCGGCAGCAACGAGAACAGCAGCGGCTCAGAACCGCACAACACACCCTGCTGCGCCATGCCCCGGAGAGGAAAATTCAGCGCCTGCAAAAACAGCTACAGGCGCATGGCACACAACTTACCCATGCCATGCGTCACCAGCTTCAGCATCATGGTGATCGCCTGGCTGGATTAGGTCATACGCTTGATGCACTCAGCCCGCTCTCCACCCTTAGTCGTGGTTACAGCATTACCGCCACAGCATCCGGCATTGTTCGGCAAGCCAACCAACTCAATCCGGGCGATCAGATCAAGACGCGGCTTCACAGCGGAAATGTGTTAAGCAAAGTGATCAAAACAGAGTGCTGAGTAACAGCTCTGCTGCCCCAGAATTTACCAATGTGGCACCTGCAGGAGAACGCCCCACCACCTGTTTCATGCTTTTTTGAAGTAAGTTACATCCGATAACCCTTCAAAGTGGTTGTCAGAGGTAATCAGAGCAGATTGGTGAAAACGTGCTGTCGCATAAATAATCGCATCTGCAAACGAAAGTCTGTTTTCTATGGAGAGATCTGCCGCAAGAAGTGCAATAGAGGTAGATAGTGGCACGACTGTAGTCTGTTCAGTCAATGCAATGGATTGCAGTGCAGCCTCTGTTCCGCAGTTTCTGGAAACCCATTTGTAGAGTTCAAACTGTATGGAAGTTGGGGTAATGAGCTGATCAACCGCATCAAAATAAGGAGCATACTGATCACTGAGCGCACCATCAGTGAGCCACTCAATCCAGCCACAGGTATCGATAAGGTTCAAACTATTGTTCTCTCCTCACGATCACGATATTCGGAAGAATCACTGTAGCTGGCAGTAGAGAGTGACCCACGTGCCTTTTGAAGACTCTGTGTAGGGATCATCTCGATAATGTGCCCCCGCTCAACAAGCGTAAACTGCTGACCAGCCTGAAGATGAAGATTCTCCCGAATCGCCTTGGGGATCGAGAGCTGGAATTTACTCGATAGTTTTGCCTGCATCATCTTGTTTTACCTTTTTTTGATCGATGCGATTATTGTAAATCGGACCACGTTCAAGATCAATCACCATGAAGATGGGGTCAGGCTTCGCTTATTGTGTTATTTGTTACAACGGCGGGGCCAACGCTGAATCGTTCAGGCGGTCAACCAAACCACCTCTTAAAGCTGATACATTGACCGAAGCCGATCAAGAACCAATAGCAGCCTTGGGTCTTCGATCGAGCAGTAGGACTTGTTGTGATCCTGACGGACAGAGATCACCCCAAGAAACTTCAAGGTTCTGAGATGCTGGGAGACATTGCTTTGAGTCGTACCAACTGCGCCTGTGATCTCTGTCACAGTCAGCTCCCCTTTTCCAATGAGCAAAAGTGTTTTTAGACGGATGGGGTGACTCAGTGCCTGCATTGAGGCTGCCATCTGTTGAAGCTCATCAGCTGTTTTGGGAAGATCCCCTATATTTAATGAACTTGTGCTGATCACAGCCGAGCTGGCTCTGAGGAAAATTGAACAAACTCATCTGCAGCGAGTGGCGCTGCGTAGAAGTAGCCCTGAATCCAATCTACCGACAACCCACTCAAGAGATCTCGTTGAGAGGCATGCTCAACTCCCTCAACAACCACCTCAAGATCCAGCATTTGGGCAATACTGATCATCCCCTTCACAAGGGCATGTGATGTCTGATCCTCCTCCATATCGATCACGAATGAACGATCAATCTTGAGAATATCGATAGGGAAGTAACGAAGATAACTAAGGGATGAATACCCCGTTCCAAAGTCATCCAGTGCAATCTTTACACCCAACCGTTTCAGCTGTTCAAGGATTTTTCTCCCCTGCTCAATCCGCTCCATCAACTCTGTTTCAGTGATTTCGATACAGACCTGCTCAGCAGGAACACCATACTGCTCAAGCTGCTGCCCAATGTAACCAACAACCTCCGGATTAGTGAGATCTTGAGATGAGAGATTGATTGAGTAATGGTCGAGCCCGACACCCTGTGCTCGCCACTGACTGATCTGTTCAATTGCTTGTCGAATCACCCATCGGCTGATTTCAGAGATCCATCCCTCACGTTCTGCCACCTCAACAAACTGTCCCGGCGAAACCTTTCCAAGCTGTGGGGAGTTCCATCGCAGCAACACCTCTGCTGCGGTAACCCGTTCTTTGTCGAGCTGAACTTGTGGTTGCCAGACCAGATCAAACTCGCTGCATCCATGGTCAAAAATGGCACGATGGAGCAGCACCTTCAAAGAGTCAGTCTTACCATCACTGTGGCCATGCCCACAGTTGTCATAGGATTGCTGTACCAACAAAGCTCCATCGGTAGACTCCCCATATACCGTAGCAACGCCCAATTCAAACTTGATCTCTTGCTGGCTCAGTCGCTGCCGCACACGAGAGAGAATGATCTCAACCTCTTCATTATTTGGACTCAGGTCAGACATCAGGATCACAAATGATCGATTGCCGCGTCTTGAGACACTACCACCACGGCTCACTCCGGCCAGAAGGCGCGCCATCTCACGCAGCCACTCTTTTCTTTTCTGGTCGCTGAACTTTACATGCAGATCAAACTGAACCCAGATCACGCCAGAGCCGGTCCTGGTACGCTGACCATGAAGCATCGACTGCTGCAACCGGTCAAGAAAGATCATCTCCGACGGCAATCCTGTCAGTGGGTCTGAGGTACTGAGGTGCTCAAGTTGTCGCTCAATCCTGCTTCGCTCTTCGACCTCTCTCTGCAGTTGTGCCGTTCTCTCTCTGACCTTCTCCTCAAGGTCATCATTGGCCTGTTGTAGCCCTTGGTGCAATCGATGAAGTTGCACCATGTTATTCACACGCGCAATCACCTCAGCAGAATCAAACGGCTTTGAGAGAAAATCCCAGGCCCCACCCGAGAGTGCCTGATGGCGAACGGCAACATCCTCATCAGCCGTCAACATCATTACAGGCATTTTCTCAATTTCAGAATGCCTCCCAATCCATGACAACAGCTCCAGCCCACTCATCCCCGGCATTTTCAGATCAAGCAGCAGCAAATCAAAACGCTTCTGTCTCAGTAGCTCAACCGCCTGCAGTGGATCCTCGCAAGCGGTAATATCAGAGTACCCCTCTTTTGACAGGATCTTCCTGATAAACAGCAAGATTACCGGATCATCATCGACCAGCAGAATACGAGGGTCTGCAGACATCACCGCTTCCTCCGCTCTTTCAGAAAGTTCTGAATGACCTCATGGACTCTCTTCTGCGTCATCGGCTTGACAATAAAACCGTTGATACCCAAGTCGATGGCCTCTGTCACGGTTTCAATCAATGAGTTTGCACTGATCATGCAGATAAATGCAGAGGGATTGATTTCACGAATCTGGCGGAGCGCCTCAATCCCGTTACACTTTGGCATATCAATATCCAGGAAGGTAATGTCTGGCTTGGTACGCTGGTAGTGTTCAACGGCCTCCAGACCATCATTCGCGCGCGCAACCACTTCGCACCCTTCCTCATCAAGAAAATTACCCAACAATGAATGCATAACGTGCTCATCATCGGCTGTCAGTATTCTTGGCTTCATGCCACTCCCCCTATTGACCCTTCAATTTTGATAATTTGGTACAACCACTCAGCGCCTTGAGCAATCGGTTCTCCTCAATCGGCTTGACGAGATAGTGGTTTGCCCCCAGGCGGATAATTTGCTCAACCGCATCAACATCCACATGGCCGGTGATGATCACAATATAGAGTTCGGGATGGCTCTGTCTCAGCTGCTCCAGCACCTGCAGACCATCAATATCGGGCATCTGGATATCCAGAAACAGGACATCAGGCTCTAGCTCCGAGACCAATTGAATCCCTTCACTGCCACCACTGGCTACTCGTACCTGCTCAACACCCTGCTTCAACAACAGTCGGCTCAGCAACTGTTGTAACATTGGGTCATCATCAATAATCAATGCCTGCATGCTCTTAATTTCCTTGAGTAGAATTAATCTCTTCCAATAGTTGCCCAACTATTTTCTCAGCCTGCTGATACTGTTTGTTACGGATATTCTCTTCAGCTTGTTTGCCAAGTGTGGTGATAGCAGGGAAGCCAAACGATGTGCCGCTCCCCTTCATGCGATGCACTAGTGATTGCACTTCATCCCACTGCTTCCCCTCCACTGCACTAGTTAATTCGCCTGCCATCTCCCCAAGT
The DNA here is from genome assembly GCA_964551545.1 of uncultured Piscirickettsiaceae bacterium. GTDB lineage: Bacteria > Pseudomonadota > Gammaproteobacteria > Thiopontia. Next base: position 73,188 of record CAZKCT010000003.1, read on the forward strand.
CGGTCTACGAATACCTGGCGCAGCTCGTCATCAACCATTGGATCTTCTGACCCAGAGAGACTCGTCCCACCCTGACTGTTCTCCTCATCAGGCTCCAGATAGCGGACCAGCACTGAGACCAGCCTCTCCCGATTGATTGGTTTAGAGAGGAAGTCATTCACGCCCGCCTCATTGAATTGATCTCGATGGTGTTGCATGACATTGGCAGTCAGAGCAACAATCGGCGTTGAGCAGCCAATGGCACGTAACATCTGCGTCGCCTCAATACCATCTCGTTCCGGCATCTGCATATCCATCAGGATCAGGTCATAATCCTCTTCCAGCGCCTTGCTCACCGCCTCATTTCCATCAGCCGCAATCTTGACTGAGGCCCCTGTTGACTCCACAAGCCTGCGTTCAAGCTGCTGAAGCTCAGGGGTATCCTCAGCAATCAAGACATTGCCTTGTAGCGCCCGAGGAAGACCTTTAGCACTCAAGCGATCTTCATTCGAGGTACCAGCCAACTGATCAGAGACTCCCAACGGCAACAGCACCTCAAACCGTGATCCTTCACCTTCGCTGCTCTCAACATGGATCTCACCTCCCATCAGGTTAACCAAACGCCTGGAGATATGGAGCCCCAATCCAGTACCACCAAAGCGGCGAGAGATGGTTCCATCTGCCTGTTCAAACGGCTGGAAAAGGCGCTCAATCACTTCAGCAGACATGCCAATCCCGCTATCCTCAACGATAAAGGCGCACTCCATTTTTCCGTCTTTCTCAATCTGCCCAGCACGCAGTGTTAGAGAGACTTCTCCCTGCTTGGTAAATTTGATTGCGTTACCAAGCAGGTTAATCAACACTTGTGAAAGCCTTCTGCCATCGCCAATCATCAGATGACTACAGTCTGACTCCTCGCGGTTGACCACCAATTGAAGCCCTGAAAGTTCAGCACGCTGACGGAACATCTGCTCCACCTCAAAAATGATCTCGGCCAAATCAAACGGCGCATGACCCACTTCCAACTTGCCTGCCTCGATTTTTGAGAGGTCGAGAATGTCGTTGACCAGTGCCAGCAATGTTTTACCAGACAACGAGATCGTATTGAGCAGCTGCTTCTGATCGCTATCCAGGCTGGACTCCAGCAGAATCTCACCGTAACCAATCATGCTACTGAGTGGTGTTCGCAGCTCGTGGCTCATGGTGGCGAGGAAATCCCCTTTTGCACGGCTCGCCTGTTCTGCCTCTTCAACGGCGTCACTCAGCTGCTCTTGTGCATGACGTCGCTCTGCCGAGACCAGCACAATGGGGACAATATTGCTGACATAAGAGAGGAATGTAGACTCCTCTTCACGCCAGTGGCGGAGCTCTTGCTGTACCTCAACAGAGATCGCGCCCATCAAAGCACCCTGGTGATAGAGTGGCGCAACCATCATCGAACGAATGCCATACTGGTTGCAGTAACTCCCCTCGTTGCTACAGCATGAGAAGTCGCTCACATCATCAACACGCGCAACCTGGCGACTCTGCATCTTGTCCCAGAGGTGAGGATGCTCTGCAGGATAGAACGTGCTCCCCTCTTCATGCGTCTGCGTTAACACGCTATAGCTATCCTGCAGCACCATACTCTGGTCATCATGAATATAGTGCCAGAGTGAGACACGGTCAGCCCGCAAGGCCTCTGCGCTCGACTGGGTAATCTCACGGTATCCCTGCACCTGATCACCAGAGTAGAGCGGATCACTGGTTGAGAGTGCCATCAACACCATCTGATAGATCTTCTGGTTCTCCAACAGCTGCTCCATGCGCTGCTCTTCCCGGATCCGGTCAGTAATATCCGAGCGGATCATGATGTAACGATCCATCTCTCCATTTTGATCCAGGATTGGCACCACGGTTGCACTGGTCCAGACAATATTCCCCTGTTTGGTGCGATCCTGAATCTCTCCTTTCCAGATACCACCACGCTGTATGGTCTGATAGAGATCCTGAAAGAGAGCCGCATCATGCATTCCAGAGCTGAGGATGCTGTGGCGCTGACCAACCACCTCTTCCCGGCTGTATCCGGTCATCTCAAGGAAGGCATCATTAACCTCAACAATCTTTCCCCGATCCTCTTCCGCCCCTGTCACCCCGCTCGCAATACTGACCACCGCATGGGCATCCATGGCAGACTTCTGCGCCAGCAACAGCGATGAGGTTTCACTGATCTGGTCATACCCCTTCTTGAGGTCAGTCACCATGTGGGTCACGGCCTGCTCTGCACGAAGCAGCTGGCTGGATGTATACCAGTCATGGGCCAGATAACGGGTTATCTGCAACAGCTCATCATGGTTATAAGGTTTATGGAAGAAGATATACCCACTCTTCCCGAGCACACACTGAATCTCCTCAAGCTCATTCGGCTGCCATGCGCTGATCACGACAATCCGAATCTCCTTGTCGACTGCACGAACGGCCTCGGCGGTCTCCAGCCCACTCCAGCCACCCGGCATCACCATATCGAGATAGAGCACCTGGAAGGGGTTGCCGTCATCAAGTGCCTTCTGGATCAGTTCAACCCCATGCGCACCAGAGTGGGTCGTGACCAGTTCAAACTCGGCACCGGTCTGCCGGGGTGGCTGCTGTGCCTCACCCCTGGATATCAGGTTTTCCAGATCCAGCAGTGCATCACTGTCACCAGAGGAGGATTCTAAAAAAGAGCGATATCCATCCAGCACTTTCAGATCATCATCGACCGCGAGGATCCGGATCTGCTTATGTTCAGAGACCTCTGCTTCCACCGTAACCGGGTTGACTGGCTCACCCAGGCGCCGCTTCAGATCGATCATGCGAGACTCTCGATCAATTGCCACCGACTGAAACGCTTCAAGCTGCTCAATTTGATCCTGCTGGGCACGCTGGGCCTCTTTCAAGGGGGTGATATCAAACTGAATGGAGAGAAACTCGAAAATAGATCCCTCAATATCCCGAATTGGGATAACTGTCTGCAGAACCCAATAGAGCTCTCCCGATGGCTTTCTGTTCTCCACCTCACCCCGCCAGACTCTTCCCGCATGGATCTCTTTCCACATCTGCTCGAACACTGGCTTTGGTGTATTTCCGTTACCCAGCATAGAGGCGTTTTGGTGCAAAATCTGGGTTTTCTGGTATCCTGTAAATTCCAGCAGATTCTGATTGACATAAGTCACAACCCCGCCAATATTGGTCACCATAACCATGGCGGCCTGATCCAGCGCGCCCTTTTGAACCTCCAGCGCATCCAGTGCCTCCAGCATATTCTGCTCTCGATGGTGGCTCAGATCCCTATAGTGAGACAGCTGCTCCTGCGTCTGCTGCAGAGCGCTCATGAACCGCCCAATCTCTCCCTGCTTGCGGGTCTGCCCAAGCCTGTTGGAGAAGTGCCCCTTTCCAATCTCTTCAAGCACATCAATGCCATCCTCAATAGCACCACTGACCCGACGAATCAGGGCCATTGACAGCGTCAATGACAACAAGAAAACAGCCATCGCAGAGGCAATAACCCAGCTCCGTTCAGCAAAAAACTGGCTCTGAGTGGCACGGAGATCCCGTTCGGAGTACTCAGCCATCAACATCGAAATCTTATGGACATGGGAGATTGTCTCAGTCACCAGCTGGAAAAACTCATCCGCCGACAGCGCCCCCTGCTCCTCAAGAGGAGCCATTAACTCCCACTCAACAACATCCTTGAGCTGCTGAGTACTATTCGCCAGGTCAACAAGATGAGCCGTCAGCGGCTCAGGAATATCCCCTTTGGCAACAAAGTAGGTAGCGACAAAGTTTCTAATACTTCTAAATCCCGAATCAATCAGCGACGGGTAACTCTGGAAACGTTCTCTCTCTTGCCCCTCACTCGCTGCAAGAAGCGCAACACTGCCTTTGGCTCGAAGCTGTCCCAGCAATTCAACAATCCCAGGGGCACGACGACTCAGGAACCGCTGTATCTCATGATCACTACGCCCACTTGAAACAAAAAACAGCGCATCATTCAGCGTGGATACCATCTGAACATCGTGGGTGAACAACTCGCTTGCACGAGAGGGGGGAGGCTCTTCACTACGGAAAAAATGGTCTCTCGCTTTCCACTGCTGCAGAAGGCTTTCCGCCCGCTCTGCTGTCGCCTGAAACCGGCTGCCCCAGTGTTGCTCTAGTTCTGTACTCGCCTCTGCAAGCTGGATAATGTCCCGATTGATCTGCTGCTTGAACTGCTCAAGAACAAGATAGTCCCCCATCTGCGGTTCATCTGAGTGACCAATCCGGTTGAGGTAGAGAAGAGTCTGCCCACGATATTGCTTGAACTGCTCAAGAACAGGGTAGATCTGTCGGGTAATCTGGAGTTGATCAAGCTGCCGATCAACCAGCTCGATTTTCTCATTCTCGAATGAGACAACCTGAAACAGAAGAAAAGCCGCCGGAACCATTAACACCAGTCCGGCATACAGTTGCTGGTGCCAGAGCGCCCCGGAATAGAGCCTGTTTATTGCGGGCTTGCGGGCTTGCGGGCTTGCGGGCTTGCGGGCTTCATTATAACCAAC